>DASSUE010000380.1:0-11424 GCA_035707305.1 Gemmatimonadales bacterium | reverse complement strand
GAAATACAAGGATGCGATCGTATCGCGCCACCGGCTCCACCGCCCGGTGCGGGTGGTGGCCGATTGCGGAAACGGCGTCGGCAGCGTCATCGCGGTGGCGACGCTCGAAGCGCTCGGCGCCGAGGTCACGCCGCTGTTTTGCGAGTCGGACGGGACCTTCCCCAATCATCATCCGGATCCCACGGTACCCGAGAACCTTCGCGACCTTCAGGCCGCGATCCGCCAGACCGGCGCGGAGCTCGGGATCGCGTTCGACGGTGACGCCGACCGGATCGGGGCCGTCGACGAGCACGGCGAGATCATCTTCGGCGATCAGCTGCTCGTCATCTATGGACGCGACGCCGTGCGGCGGTTCGGAGTCGGCACCCCCGTGATCTTCGACGTGAAGTGCTCGGAGATTCTCCCACAGGCCCTCGAGCGCGCCGGGGCGAAGCCGGTCATGTGGAAGACCGGGCACTCGCTGATCAAGGCGAAGATGAGGGAGATGAAGGCGCCGCTCGCCGGCGAGATGAGCGGCCACATGTTCTTCGGGGGCGACTATCTGGGATTCGACGACGCCCTGTTCGCCGCCGCTCGCCTGCTCGAGGTGGTGTCGAGCCGCCCGTTCGGCCTGGCCACCCAGCTGGCCGATTTGCCGAAGACTTACGCCACGCCGGAGATTCGTGTCGATTGCCCCGAGGAGATCAAGTTCGAGATTCCGGAGCGTGCTGCCCGTCACTTCGGGGCCAAGTATCCGGTGAACACGATCGACGGCGTCCGGATGACCTTCCCCAAGGGGTGGGGATTGATCCGCTCCTCCAATACCCAACCGGTCCTGGTGTTGCGCTTCGAGGCGACCGATCCTGAGGCTCTTGAGGCCTATCGCGGCGAGGTCCTGCGCTGGCTCGCCGCCCAGGGCGTGACCGCGTAAACGAGTGTCCTCCCGTGCCCGGCGGCTCGTCGTCGCGCTGGTCGCGCTCGGCGGGCTTTTGTTTGCCGGACGCTGGGCCGCGCAGTTGCTCGCCGACCGGTGGTGGGCCGGCGAGATCTCTCCTGCGGCCGTCTCCTTTCTCACCGGCTGGCACCTGCTCCGAGGCACGCTCGAGGCGGGCGGCATCCTGGTGGCCACCGCGTGGTTCACCGGACACCTTCTCGTCGTATACCGGGCGATCGGATCGGTCCAGATCGCGCGGCACGTGGCGAACCTCGAGATCCGCGAGGCGATCACCTCCGATCTCCTGCTCGCCATCGCGGTCGGCACCGGACTGCTACTGGGGATCCTGGCCGGCAGCGGGGGTGCCAACTGGGGCTCGACCGTGGCGTTGGCCTGGGAGGGGCTGCGGTATGGAGTCCGTGAGCCGGTGTTCGGCCACGATCTCGGACTATACGTGGCTCAGCTGCCGCTCTGGCGAGCGCTCCACAACGTCGCGTTTCTGCTCGCGGCCATCGCGCTCGTCATCTGTTTCGCGCTCTACAGCCTCGTGGGTGCCATCCGGTGGGTGGAAGGCCGTCCGGCCATCAACGATCATGCCCGGGCCCATCTCGGCTGGCTCCTGGTCGTCCTCGCATTGGTATTCGCCTGGGGCTACCTGCTGGAGCCGTACGAGCTGGTAGCGGGCATTCACGGTGTGCCCGACCGGTCGGCCGTGGAGCTCGCCGCGCTGGTGTCTCCCGCGCTCACCGGCACGGCGCTCATGGTCGCGGTGATGTCGGCACTCTGGGCATCCCGGGCTCGCCATGCGCTCGCCGCGGCCGGCTGGCTGGTGCTGATCCTCGCGTCGCTGGTAGGACATTACGCGCTCCCGGCGTTCGTGGGCGATCCCGGCAGCCCGGCGGTCGACCCCGCGCTGACGCGACAGCTCGAACGCACGGCGCTGGGGCTCGATGCGTTGGGCGACTCGACGGACGCAGCATTGTTCGTGGACGCGTCCCCGCCGGCCGTGGCTCCGCTGTGGGACGAACGCGGGGTCCTGGAGGCGCTCCGGGGCGACACCCGTGACGTCCGCGACCTGCGCGAGGCCGGGACGTTCCGCGCCGATCCGGCCGTGTTGACTGTGGAGAGGCGTCGGCTACCGGTGTGGCTGGTGCTCCGCTCGGTGGCCGACCGTCGACCCGGCACCTCGGCTTCGGCGGTGCTCGCGGTTGCCGCCGACCGCGTGTCGGCCACCGGCGAGCCGCTCTTCTACCGCCTCGGCGACACGCTTGCCTATCCGACGCCATACACGTTGCTCGAGCTCAGTGCGCGGGCGTTTCACCCGCGCGCCACCGAGCCGGATCTGCACCGGCAGGCGCGCGGGCCGATGCTGAACTCCTGGACCCGCCGGCTGGTGCTTGCGTGGTCGCTGCAGGCCGGCCGACTGCTGCGCACGCTCCCGCCGAGTGCCCGCCTGGCGTGGCGGCGATCACCCGCCGACCGGTTCGCCGCTCTCATGCCGTTCGCCGAATGGGGCCGCCCGGTCGCGCGCGTGATCGACGGAGAACTGGTCTGGGTGGCGGACGGATACCTGGTGAGCGAAACGTTTCCGCTGGTGGAGCGGATTCCCTGGCGCGATGGTGCGGTCAGCTCCGCACGGGCCGGCTTTCTCGGCGTCATCCGTGCCGAGTCGGGCGAGACACGGCTGTACCTCCGTCCCGACGGAGGTCCCCTCGCGCAGGCGTGGGCAGCGGTGGCAGCCGGCGTGGTGCGTCCGCCCGCCGAACTGCCGCGCACGATCGCGGCGGCGCTCGCCTATCCGGCGGAACTGTTCGAAGGTCAGGCCCGCGCGCTCGAGCGGGGCTCGTGGAACGCCGGGTCCCTCAGCGGCCGGCCCGAAACCGGCGTGGGCGAGCCGTCGCCCATTGAGCGCGGTTGGCTTCCCGGCGCGTCCGGCACCCGCCTCGTTGCCATCTACGAGCGTCCGCTGGGGCGCCGCATCAGCACCGTGCTCGGCGCGACCATGGATGACGGTGTCCCACGGCTGCGGCTGGTCCGCGTGGACACCGGCGCCACGATCCCGTCGCCGCGCATGCTGGAGGAGACCTGGAACCGGTTTCCCTCCTATCAGCGCCTGGCTGAGTCGGTCCGCGCCGGTGTGGCGCGAGTCGATACCTTGACCCGTGGACCGCTGGTCATCTGGCGGGGTGCCGACACGCTGGGCGCCTTTCGACCCCGTTTCGCGTACCGCGCTGGCGGCGGCCTGGCACTCGTGTGGGTGAGCGTGGCACACGGCCGGCGAGTGGGCGCCGGCCGAACCCTGGCCGCGGCGTGGGACAACCTGATCGGCGGATCCGCGCCCTTGCCACCCGTGTTGCCCTCGGCCACCCTCGACGAGGCGCGCCGCTGGGTGCAGCTGGCGGATTCCGCGCTTCGTGCCGGTGACTGGAGCGGATTTGGACGCGCGTTCGATGCGCTGCGTCAGGTGCTCGCCGCTCCCGCCGACTCGACGCCCCGCGACTCCCTGCCGTAGCTTGCTCCACTCCTCCGGCCGCGGTAGCTTGCACGCGTTTTTCGACGGGAGCTCGACGCGTGTCGCGAACCGCGGTCCTCGCCCTCGGCGGGAACGCGCTCGCCCGCGCCGGTGAGCGCGCCACGATCACCAATCAGTTTCGCCACGCGCGGGAAAGCGTCGCGCCGATCGTGCAGCTGGCGCGCGACGGCTGGCGCATCGCGATCGTGCACGGCAACGGGCCGCAGGTCGGCGACGAGCTGGCCCGCACCGAGATCGCCCGGCGAGAGGTGGAGCCGTTGCCGCTGGGCGTGCTGGTGGCCGCCACTGCAGGATGGATCGGCTACATGCTGCAGCAGTCGCTGCAGAACGCCCTCATGGCCGCGCAGATCGAGCGCGACGTGGTCACGGTGATCACCCAGACGCTGGTGGATCCCTACGATCCGGCGCTGAGCCGTCCCACCAAGCCGATCGGCCATGCCTTGGACGAGCGTCGCGTCGACGAATTGCGGGAGTGGGGATTTTTCGTCGGTCGGGATGGCGCGGGGCGCTGGCGCCGGCTCGCAGCCAGTCCTCGGCCCACGGCGGTGCTGGAGCTGGGGCCGGTGCGCCGGCTGCTCGATGCCGGCGCCATCGTGATCGCGGCCGGCGGCGGCGGTCCGCCGGTGTACCAGCATCCGCTTCTGGGCTTCGAGGGCGTGGATGCCGTGGTCGACAAGGACCGCGTGGCCGCCATCGTCGCAACCGAGCTCCAGGCCGATGTCCTCATGATCCTCACCGACGTGGACGCGGTGTATGAGGGCTGGGGTACGTCGGCGGCGCGGCCGCTCCGCCGCCTCACGGTGGCGGAGGTCGCCACCTTGATCGCGTCGGGCGGCGCGGACGAAGGCGGCATGAAGCCCAAGCTGGAGGCCGCGACGGACTTCGTGCGGGCCACCGGAGCCCGCGCGGTGATCGCGCGGCTGTCCGACGGTCCCGCCGCGCTCCGCGGCGAGGCTGGCACAACCTTGGTGAGGTCCGCGTGAACATACACGAGTACCAGGCCCGGGCCCTGCTCAAGGCGCAGGGGATCCCCATGCTTGACGGGGATGTGGCATCGACGCCGACCGAGGCCGAAGCGATCGCGCGCCGGCTCGGCGGCACCGTCGTGATCAAGGCCCAGGTCCACGCGGGCGGCCGCGGTAAGGCCGGCGGCGTGAAGCTGGCGCGCAACCCGGCCGAAGCTCTCGATCACGCGTCCGAGATTCTCGGCATGCGGATCAAAGGGCTCGAAGTCCATAAGGTGCTCGTCGTGCCGGCGGCGGAGATCGCCACCGAGAGCTACGTCGGGTTGATCATGGATCGGGACAGCCAGCGTCCCGTGTTCATGGTGAGCGCCGCGGGCGGCGTGGACATCGAGGAGGTCGCGTCCACCAATCCGGAGAAGATTACCCGGCTCCCGGTCGACCCCACGCACGGTCTCTTCCCCCACCAGTCGCTCGCGCTCGCCTTCTCCCTATACCGGGACTTCAACCAGGTCAAAGCCGCCGCGCGCATCATGGAGCAACTGTACGCCGCCTTCGTGGCGAACGGCTGCTCGCTGGCCGAGATCAATCCGCTGGTGACCACGCCGGACGGACGGGTGCTGGCGCTGGACGCGAAGATCGTCATCGACGACAACGAATTGTTCTGGCGACCCGACCTGGGGTTGCTGCGGGACGATACCGCCGAAGAACCGAGCGAGGCCGCGGCACGCCGGGCTAATCTCTCGTTCATCAAGCTCGAGGGAAACGTCGGTTGCGTCGTGAACGGCGCCGGGCTCGCGATGGCGACGATGGATCTGGTGAAGTACTACGGCGGTGAGCCGGCCAACTTCCTCGACATCGGCGGCAGCTCGAGTCCCGAGAAGGTCATCAACGCGCTCAAGATCATCACCGCGGATCCCCGTGTGAAGGCCATCCTGTTCAATATCTTCGGCGGCATCACCCGGACCGACGACGTCGCGAACGGCATCGTCGCGGCCACGCGACAATTCAAGGTGGGCGTGCCGATCGTGATCCGGCTCACCGGCACCAACGAGGCGGAGGCGATCCGCATCCTCGAGGCCGCGGGCATGACCGCGCTTAGCGACATGGACGAGGCGGTGCAGCGGGTGGTGACGCTGGCGCGGGAGGCTGCATGAGCATCTTCGCCGACGCGCGCACCCGGCTGGTGGTGCAGGGCATCACCGGGCGCGAGGGGTCGTTCCACGCCAAGCAGATGCTCGAGTACGGCACCAACGTCGTGGCGGGTGTGACGCCTGGCAAAGGCGGCCAGACGTTCGAGGGGAAGGTACCGATCTTCAACACCGTTGCCGACGCGGTGGCCGCCACCGGCGCGAACTGCGGTGTCATCTACGTGCCGCCCATGGCGGCTGCGGGCGCCGTCTTCGAGGCCGCCGACGCAGGCATTCCGCTCATCGTCTGCATCACCGAGGGCATCCCGGTCATGCATATGAGCCGGGTGATGCCGTTCGTGCGGAACCGCGGCGTTCGACTCATCGGCCCCAACTGTCCCGGCCTTATCACGCCAGGCGCACGCGCCAAAGTCGGCATCATTCCGGGCAACATCTGCGCCCCGGGCCGAGTCGGAATGGTGTCACGGAGCGGCACGCTGACGTATGAGGTGGTGAATCACCTCACCCGGTCGGGGATCGGCCAGAGCACCTGCGTCGGCATCGGCGGCGACCCGGTCATCGGCACCAACTTCATCGATTGCCTGCGCGCGTTTCAGGAGGATCCCGAGACCGATGCCATCGTCATGATCGGCGAAATCGGTGGGACCGACGAACAGAAAGCCGCGGAATTCGTCAGCCAGCACGTCACCAAGCCGGTGGTCGGCTTCATCGCCGGCCAGACGGCGCCGAAGGGCCGCCGAATGGGCCATGCCGGCGCCATCATCTCGGGCAGTTCCGGCACCGCGGAAGAGAAGCTGGCCGCATTTTCGGCCGCCGGAGTCGGCATCATGAAACGGCCGGCGGACGTGATTCCGTTGCTGCGGCAACGACTCAGACTGAAATAGGGGACCCGCGTGTCGTACACCCTGGGCATCGTCAAGCCGGACGCCATCGAGACCAACAAGACCGGACTCATTCTCGCGCACCTCCAGCGCGAGGGTTTCGTGCTCCGTGCGGCTCGACTCATTCGCCTCACGCCGGCGCAGGCGAGCGCGTTCTATGAGGTACACCGCGAACGCCCCTTTTACGCCGACCTAGTAGCGTTCATGAGCAGCGGCCCCTGTCTTCCCATGGCCCTGGAGCGCGAGGACGCGGTCGCCCAGTTCCGACGCGTCATCGGCGCTACCGACCCCAAGGAGGCCGCCGATGGCACGGTGCGGAAACTCTATGCGGAATCGAAGGGCCGGAACGCGGTTCACGGCTCCGACAGCGACGAGAACGCGGCGGCCGAAATCGCCTTTTTCTTCCCCCGCTCCGAACTTGCCAGTCTGTGGGGCAGTTGACCCTACCGTCTGTATTGCCGCCCACCCACTTGCTCTAACCCCTGACCACTTGGTAGCTTAGAAGGCTATGCTACGGGTGGATCTGCGGGAAATCCACCGCGGTCCGATCGAGACCGCGGGCGTGCTGCAACCCGCCGATCCGGTGTTCGAGGGTCTCAACCTCGGATTGGCCGGACCGGTCTCGGTGGAAGGCCGGCTGCAGGAGACAGGACCGGGCGAGTTCTTCTGGCGCGGCCGCGTCACTGGTGAGGTGCAGGGCGACTGCCGGCGTTGTCTCGCGCCGGTGGCGCAGCCGGTGGACGTCGAGCTGAATCTGTTGTTCAGCGAGGATCCCGACGCGGCCGACGATCCGAGCGTCTACCCGCTCGCGCCCGCGGCTCCCGCGATCGATCTGTCCGACGCGATTCGCGAGGAGCTGGCCCTCGCTGTCCCGCCGTACCTCTTGTGTCGAGAAGACTGCGCGGGATTGTGCCCGCGTTGCGGTGGGGATCTGAATGCCGGTGCCTGTCAGTGCGCTCCGGCCGAACCTGTTTGAGGACGCCATGGCCGTTCCGAAAAGACGTACCTCGAAGTCGAAGAAGCGCTTGCGTCGCGGGCACCACAGCGGTGCCGGCATGCGGACGCAGGCGTGTCCCCGCTGCAGCTCCCCCAAGTTGCCGCATCGCGTCTGCCCAACCTGCGGCTATTACCGCGGCAAGAAGCTGGTCGAAGTCAAGGAAGACTGACCGTGATTCGCGTCGCGGTGGACGCGATGGGTGGCGACCGCGCCCCCGAAGCGGAGATCGAGGGCACGGTGGCCGCGCTGGCCGAGCTGCCCCCGACGTTCATAGTGCAGCTCGTCGGCCGCCCCGACGCGATCGATACGGCACTCGGCCATCACGCCGGCGTCGACCGCGCCCGAATCGAGATCCGTCCGGCTGCGGAAGTGATCGGTATGGCGGAGAAGCCGCTCGCTGCCGTGCGGAAGAAACCGGACTCCAGTCTGGTGGTAGCCCTCCGTCTCCACGCTGAAGGCAAGTCGGATGCGTTCGTCTCGGCGGGGAATACCGGCGCCGTCCTGGCGGCATCCACGATGATCCTCGGCCTACACCCCGGCGTGGAAAGGGCCACCGCCGCGACCCCGTTTCCGACCGCCGACCACCCGGTGCTCGTGCTGGACGGCGGAGCGAACGTGGATTGCTCGCCTCGCGAACTGGTGAACTTCGCCTATCTCGGTACGGCCTACGCCCGCGACATCTTCGGCCGCCCGAATCCCACCGTTGGCCTGCTCAACGTCGGGGAAGAGGAGGAAAAGGGGAATGCGCAGGCGCGCGAAGCCCATCTCCTGCTCCGGCAGTCGCCCGGTCTCAACTACGTGGGCAATATCGAGGGCCGCGACATTTTGCCCGGGCATCCCAAGCACGGCCCGATCGACGTGGTCGTGTGCGACGGGTTCGTAGGTAACATCGTCCTCAAGTTCTATGAGTCCGCGGCCAAGATGCTGGTAACGCTTCTCAAGCGGGAAGCGCCGGCGGTACTCGGCCGGGAGGACTTCGGACGTGTCCTCCGTATCTTGGACTACACGGAGTACGGCGGCGCTCCTCTCCTCGGCGTGAAGGGCATCGCAATCATGTGTCACGGGTCGTCCAGCGGAAACGCCATCAAGAACGCCATCCGGGTCGCGGTGCAGGCGGTGGAGGCGCACCTCACCCAGCACATCACCGCCCAGTTCGGCCAACGGGCCGCGGCGGCGGGCGCATGAGCCGCCGACCCATCGCCGCGATCAACGGTCTCGGCACGGCCGTGCCCGCCACGGTCGTCTCCAACGACGACCTGTCCAAGACGCTCGACACCTCGGATGAATGGATTCGCGAACGCACCGGGATACGGGAGCGGCGGATTGCCCGCGACGAGTCGCTGGTGTCGTTGTGTGAGACCGCGTCGAGAGAGGCCATGGATGCCGCCGGCGTGACGGCGCTCGACCTCGACTCGATCATCCTGGGGACGGTCTCTCCCGACCGGCGGATGCCCGGGACGTCCTGCGATCTCCAGGCCCTCCTAGGCGCGAACAATGCCGCGGCATTCGACATCTCGGCGGCGTGCCCCGGGTTCCTCTACGCGTTGACCGTGGCCGAGGGCCTGATCGCGTCGGGGCAGAGCCGGAACGTTCTGGTGCTCGGCGCCGAAAAGTTGTCCACGATCGTCGATTGGCAGGATCGGTCGACCGCCGTCCTGTTCGGCGACGGGGCGGGGGCGGCAGTGGTACAGCGCGCCGGGACCGACGGTCGCGGGATTCTGTCCACGTTCATCAAGTCGGATGGTCGATTGGCGCCGCTGCTGTGGATTCCTGGGGGCGGCTCCGCCGACCCGCTGAGCGAGAAGGTCCTCCGCGAGCGATCCCACTTCATGAAGATGGCCGGCCGCGAGGTGTTCAAGGCGGCGGTACTCGCGATGGCCGATGCCACGGATGAAGCGTTGCGGCGCGCCTGTGTGACGGCGGATCAGATCGACCTGTTCGTGCCGCATCAGGCCAACGTCCGGATCATCGAGGCCACGGCCAAGCACGCCGGCATCCCGATGGAGAAGGTGATGGTGAATCTGGACCAGTTCGGCAACACGTCGGCGGCGTCGATTCCGCTCGCGCTCCAGCAGGCCATTCGGGAGGGCCGGGTCGGGCCCGGCTCGCTGCTGCTCTTCGTCGCGTTCGGCGCCGGATTCACCTGGGGCAGCGCCGTCGTGCGGTGGTGACGGTGCTCATGTGCCCCGGCCAGGGCGCACAGAAGGTCGGCATGGGCAAGGACCTGGCGGCGCGGTTCCCCGCGGCGCGCGAAACGTTCGCCGCGATCGACGCGGCGTTGGGGGCGCCGCTGTCGCGGATCATGTGGGAAGGGCCGGAGGATGAGCTGACCCTGACCCACAATGCTCAGCCGGCCATCCTTGCCCACTCCGCCGCGGTGCTTGCCGTCGTGGGCAACCGTCTGACCGATACCGCCGCCGCCGCCGGCCACAGCCTCGGCGAATACAGTGCCCACATCGCCGGCGGCAGCGTGACCCCCACGGACGCCGCACGCCTGGTCCGCCGTCGGGGCGAGTTGATGCTCGAGGCGGGCCGGACCAGGCCAGGCGCGATGGCCGCGGTTCTCGGCCTCGATCCAGCCGAGGTGAACGCCGCCTGCCGCGACGCCTCCGTCAACGGGACGGTCGCGGTCCCGGCGAACCTGAACAGCCCTGAGCAAACCGTGATTTCCGGCGATCCGGACGCCGTGGCGCGCGCCGGCGAGGGCTGCAAAGCGCGGGGAGCGAAGCGGGTGGTACCGCTCAAGGTGAGCGGTGCCTTTCACTCGCCCCTCATGGCGCCGGCGACGACGGGGCTCGCGGCGGCGTTGGCGAACGTCGCCTTCAAGGATCCGGCGTACCCCGTGGTGGCCAATGCGACTGCGGAACCAGTCAGGCGGGCCGCCGACGCCATCCGCCTGCTGGTCGAGCAGCTCACCGCGCCGGTTCGGTGGACTGACTGCATGCGCGCCGCGGCGGCGCTGGCTCCGGGAGCAACGTTCGTCGAGGTGGGCCCGGGAAATGTGCTCGCCGGGCTGTTGAAGCGCATCGTTCCCGATGCCAAGACCGTCACACTTGGCACCGCCGACGAAGTCGACCGCTTCCTCGCCGCCTGATGCAGGGCATCGACCTGAGTGGCAAGACGGCGTTCGTCACGGGAAGCACCCGCGGCATCGGGAGCGCCATCGCAACCGCGTTGCATCGAGCCGGGGCCAAGGTGGCCGTGGTGGGTCGCGATGCCGAGCGGGCCAGGGCACGCGCCGCCGAGCTGGGTGAGCCTGCGGTCGGTGTCGGCTGTGATGTCGCTGATGCCGGGCAGGTCGACGCCGCGATTGCCGCCGCAGAAACGGCGCTCGGACCGATCGACCTGCTGGTCAACAACGCGGGGGTGACCCGCGACCAGATCCTGCTTCGCATGACGGCGTCGGACTGGGATACCGTCCTGGACGCGAATTTGAAGGGCGCGTTTCACACCACTCGGGCGGTGACGAAAGGGATGATGAAGCGCCGGTCGGGGCGCATCATAAACATCGCGAGCATCGTCGGCCTCACCGGCAACAAGGGACAGGCCAACTATGCCGCGTCGAAGGCCGGCCTGATCGGCTTCACCAAATCGGTGGCGAAGGAGTACGCCAGCCGAAACATCCTGGCGAACTGTATCGCGCCCGGATTCATCCAAACCGACATGACCGATGCCTTGCCGGAGGACGCAAGGGCGGCCTTATTACACCAGATTGCGCTCGGCCGCCTGGGGCGGCCGGAAGATGTGGCCGGCGCCGTGCTCTTCCTGGCGTCGGATCTGGCCGCCTACATCACCGGTCAGGTGCTGGTGGTGGACGGGGGCATGGTCATCTAGGCGAACCTCATTCCCGTTACGAGAGGATGGCATGAGCGACCTCGAAGAGAAGGTCAAGGACATCATCGTCGAGGAGCTGGGGGTCGAGCGTGAGAAGCTCACCGGCGAGGCGAGCTTCATGGAGGACCTCGGCGCAGACAGTCTCGACACCGT
>DASSUE010000379.1:0-18742 GCA_035707305.1 Gemmatimonadales bacterium | reverse complement strand
CGAGATGGAGGTGAAGGGCCGCGACCTCATCTCCGGACTGCCCAAGACCGTGCGGGTGGATTCCGCCGGGATCCGCGATGCGATGCAGGAGCCGATCTCCCGCATCGTCAACGCGGTTCGACGGGCGCTCGAGATGACGCCTCCCGAGCTGGCCAGCGATATCCTGGATCACGGCATCGTGCTAACCGGCGGCGGCGCGCTCATTCGGGGGTTGGATACCCTACTCAGCGAAGAGACCGGGCTCACGGTGCGCCGCGATCGGGATCCGCTCACCGCGGTCGTACGCGGCACTGGCCGCGTGCTGGATGAGTTCACCCGTTACGAGGACGTGCTCACGACCTAGGCACGTCCCGCTTCGCGTTTCCCCGCACCGCCAGGAGCTCCAGCGTCGCCTGGACCATCGCGGCCGGCTTGAGCTTCGAGCCGCCCACGTGCACCCACCGGTTGAGCGGCACCTCCACCAGCAGGTCGGCTACCGGCGGGCCGCCGGCAGCGCGCGACGCCAGATCGAGACGAGCCAACAGCTCCACGTCGAACGCCCACCGGCTGCGGAACGGCGCCGCGAGCGCGGCACGCAGTGGGGGCGAGACCCGGAAGAGCTTGGCCCCGCACTGGGTGTCGTAGACGGCGAGCCGCAAGACCGTGGACGCCAGGGTTGCGAACACCCGCCCCATGTAGTGCCGTGCATCCGACCGATCAATCTTGGTTCCCAGCATCCTGACCCGCGATCCCAGCACGCCGAGGATCGCCGGCCGCGCGTCGAGGACCGCCCGGAAGCGGGCGACCTCGTCGAGCGGGGTCGAAAGATCGGCATCCCAATAACCCACGTACGTTGCCCCTTGCTCCACGGCGTCCAGTGCCCCGGCCCGGACCGCGTTGGCCTTGCCTCCGTTCCGGGCCAGCGGCAGCACCCGGATGCGGGAGGACACCCGAGCGGCGAGCGCCGCCAGCACCGCGGCCGTGTCGTCGACGCTGCCATCGTCCACGAACAGCAAGCTGGTCTCGTCCTGCGCGGCCGCGAACGCCGCGAACCGATCAACCTCGAGCCGACGTGCTTCGTTGTAGCAGGGAACGACGACGGTGGTGTGACTCATGAATGGCGCGAGCGGATGGGCCCGGTCACTCCGGCGGTGGCCCGCCGCGCTGAACCACTTGACGTTCGGCGATGATGACGCGGCGGGGAATGGGAACGTCGACGAGGTGAGCGGCGACCTCGATCACCCACGGCCGCGCAGGCCCGTCGGGATGCGAGACCCGGACGACCGTGCCCCGCACCGGAAGGGTTTCTCCGCGGCTCAATCGAAGAATGCCTTCGAGCTTGGTGCCGACTTGTGGCTCCGGACCAGCGTCCTGGCGATAGCGAAGGCCGCGCTCCGAGAGATCGAGCACATCCTGGGAGCCGCTGTCGAGGATCAACGTCGGGCGCGCGGCCGAGGAATAGTGAATACGAGTATGTTGCCGGGGCACCCCTCCGGGGGGTGGACCGGCTCCGCCGGCCGCATCACCGGTCATGGCCACCTCCACAGCCGCCGCCGCGTCCGTACCCGCCGCCGCATCCGTGATCCCCTTTACCCGGCTTTCCGGAAGCGCCGCCTGGCTGTCCGGGCAATGCCTCACCGCCCGCTCCGGCCGGGGACCCGCCGGGGGATCCAGTCCGGAGGCCGGCGGCGTCGACGTGATTGCCCACTCGTCCGTAGCTGTTGCCTACGCTATCGCGAAACAGTATCAGCACCCCCACCAGACTGACGGCAACGAGGGCGAGGATGACCGCGTATTCCACCAGGCTCTGTCCATGGTCCCGCTTCCACCCCGCGACCCACCATGCGCGCATGGCGTCTCCGACGAAGAATGGTACGCCACGCAAGTCGGCGCGGCGGTGGGGCGGAAGCGAAAGAAGCTACGCCGATCTAGCGGAGCCGGATAGAGGGGGCGGACCAGGGGGCCACCGTTGACTGCGGTCGGGGCCCACCGCTGCTACTCTTCGAGACCATGGGTCTCTTGGGCATGGTTCGCTGTCTCCTCCAGGGGCACCACCGCTGGCGGGTACCCGACCGCGCGCTCCTGGCCACGTCCGGAAATCGCAAGTACAAGGTGCGCTGCACTGTTTGTGGACGGGAGCGGGAGATGACCGGAGATCAGATTCAGCGGCGGTCCAGCGGTAACTGGGAGCCGCGCCGCTAGCCGCGACCGTTTTTCCGACTGAGTGATGCCACTGCGGATGGAGCGGACCGGGATCGAACCGGCGACCCCCTGCTTGCAAAGCAGGTGCTCTCCCAGCTGAGCTACCGCCCCGAAGTTCCCTGCGCCGAACAAGATACCCCTGTTGCAGCATAGCCGGAACCGCCGCGTGTCGACTTGAACTTCATCGCGATCGACAGAAGGAGTACTCGCTGGACCGAGACTCGCGTTCTTCGGCCCGCGGGCCGATGTTCCGGACCGGATGTACACCCGGACGTCGTCGCGCGCATCGACTCGGCTGGAGCCGTTCGAGTTGGTCGTCGTCGAAACCATCGCGAGCCCAATCCCACATGACCGAACCGACTCCGATCCTATTCACCCACTACGGCGAGGACTGGATCCGCGGCAGCGAGCGCTGTCTGCTGGATCTGCTCAAGCACGTCGACCGGCAGCGGTACGGCCCCATTGTCTGGTGCAACGGGCCTGCGCTCGCGCGCGAGGTACGAGCACTCGACATTCCGGTCTACCAATCGCGGTTCACGATGCTGTTGAACTGGAGTCCTCCGCGATTGGACTTTGCGAACTACGGCCGGCTGGTCCGGCAGGGACTCCGGCTGGTGCGCGCGCACGGAATACGCTTGATCCACTCGAGCAGCGGCGCGCCCAACCAATGGCTCTTGCCCATCGCGCGGCGGACGCGGCTGCCCTTGGTTACCTACTTGATGGTCGTGTACAACCTGCGCGAACGCTGCACGCTCGGCCTACACCACGCGACGCTTGCAGTCGGAGTAAGCCAGGGTTGCGTGGACGGACTCATCGACGATGGAATGCCCCGCAACCGAACCAAGGTCATCTACGCGGCTGTCGATCTCGACCTGATCGGCCGAGGCGACGAGCGGGGTCTCCGCCAACGGCTCGGCATTCCAGCAGACGCGATCACGCTCACCCGGGTCGGCTCGCTCATCCACCGCAAAGGGGTCGACCTCATGCTCCGAGCGTTCGCCTGGCTCCGTGCAGAGCGGCCGCAGTGCCACTTGCTGATCGTAGGCGAGGGACCGGAGCGCTCGCGGCTCGAGGCGCTCGCTCGCGAGCTGGGATTGGAGGGGTCGGCTCACTTTCTCGGGCTGGTTGACTCGGCGGGCGCCGTGCTCCGGGACGCGACCGACGTCGCGGTGTCACCCGCGCGGGACGAGGGGTTCGGACTGACGGTAATCGAGGCCGGCGTGTTCGGGCGCCCCATCGTGGCCACCGATACGCCCGGTATGCGGGAAATCCTCTCCGACGGCGAGAGCGGACTCATCGTGCCGATCGGCGACGTACCGCGCCTCATGGGCGCCCTCAAGAGCCTCGTAGACGACCCCGACTTACGGCAACGGCTCGGCGCCGCAGCCCGGGACACGGTCGAACGCCGCTTCCTGCTTCCGCGCTATGTGGCGGAGTTCGAGGCAACCTACGCAGACTTGCTAGCCAAGCCCGCAGGTGAGTTGGGATGGTCCGGGCCGTGGACCAGCCCCCGGGTCTATGGCCGCTGGCTGGGTGGCGCGCTTCGCCGCCGGCTGGGTCGCGGGACGCCCAATGTCCCGGCCGATCAGGTGGCGACAGGTCGCGCACGTTAAAGCCGCTCGTAGCGGGGACCGCCGGCGGGCTGTGTCGGAAAGTGTGTGAGAAACGGCACGGCAAAGCGGCGAGAATCGAGTTTTGACTCTCGCCGCGTCCGTCTATTTGGTTGTCCCTTCGTAGCTTCTGCGAAACTCGGAGATTGCTCGCCGGGTTGCAAGCAGGTGCTCTCCCAGCTGAGCTACCGCCCCGTGTGCGTTGCAAGATAACGACTTCAGTACGTCGCCTAAACCCTCGCTGCTACGATGTTGACACGGTCTCTCCGAAGCGCATCAGCAACAGCCGGTACACTCCGCTATTGTACATGGAGGATGCCGCGATTCGCGCGCCATCCACCCCTCTCCCCCAAGCAGGTCTCCATGTCAGATCCTACGCCGCGCTCCGCCCGAGCCGACGGTGCTATGTCTTCGCTATTCGACCAGGTGAGCGGTCGGGTCTCGGCCGCGGCGGCGGCCCTCGGCCAGCCCCAAGAGGGAGGAAACGCGGCTGCGCGCACACGGGCGCTGTGGCGGGTATTTCGTGAATTCGGGACCGCCTACCGGCGGCAGCGTCGTGAGTCAGGCGCGCGGCCGATTCCGGGCGTGCGGGATGCGGCGGAAGCGTTCCGTCGCGACCCGACGATGATCTCGCTGGTGGCAGTGGCGTCGGCGCTCGATGAGCATGGGCTGATGGAGCGGTCGGCCTGAATCGGGCCTGAGCGGCGGGGTCGGGCTACGTCGAATGCTCGGTGGACCGGGGCGGTCCGACATCGTCGCCCCGGACTTCGACGAAGTCCCCGCTCATCGCGTCATCCGCAACGCGATCATGCCTCGATCCCGGTCCGCTGCGGCGCATCCGGGTCGTCGGACGGCCCGCGCTCAGCGCGATTGGTGGCGCGGTCCAACTTGCGCTGCAGCTTCTCGTCCCGCTTGCGCTGCTTGTTCATTTCCTTCTGCCGCTTCTCGAATCCGTAGTTGCGCTTGGGCACCGGGCCTCCAGGCTGAGGTCTATTCGAGCGGGCTGGTGCCGGTGAACAGTACCAGCGTCGTCTCGGGCGTTCGGCTGCTGCACTGGGTCTCTGATACACGCGCGGTTCCCTTCTCGCCAGTATCGAGCGTCAGCGCGAGACGTTCGTCGGGAACGATGCCGTCCGCGCTCCGCGACAGAAATTCGCCCTTCCACCGCGCCCGTCCGGCACCCGGTTCGCCCATTGTGAGCTGCACTTCGACGCCTTCCAGGTCCTTTCGGTTCGACCGCTCGATGCGTGCGCTATGCGAGGACATAGAAAACCTGCCTTCATCAACGGGAGTTGTCGGCCGGTCGAGCCGGTAGAGTCGCCGTGAACGCGTTCTCCTCCAGCCAGGCGCGAAGCGCCCGCTGTACTGCTTCGACCGGTTGCCCCGGCTCCTGCGGCATCACCGGCCAGCGCTTGCCCGCCTGCATGAGATACCACATCGCGCCGACCGCGGGCTGGCCCCGGCGGTCATTGGCGGGTTGCGCTTCGTAGGAGACGAAGTGAAAGTCCCGGCCGCGGTGGGTGACGCGGTGCTGCTCGTTTTTGTAGGAGGGCATGAGCAGGTCCTGCAGATGGGAGCACACCGCGGAGGCGGGAGCGTGTCCGGGGCGGACGTTACGGCGGGCGGAGCCCACCATCCTCCAAATGTACACCAGGTGGCGTCAGGGCGTGCGCTTCAGGGCGCCCCTTGAGAAAGGTTGAGTCCCGAGAGTATATTCATACTTGCGACAGTTGCGCCGAATGGCGCAACCTTATTCCAAGGTGCTGTGGGGGGCCGGGAGTTTCGCGGGCCCCTTTTTCGTTGCCAGTGGAGCGGTCGCACACCCATCGTGAGGGGTAGTTCACGAGTACACAGAGGACACAACAGAATGCGTACCACCGGCACCGTGAAGTGGTTCAACGACGCCAAGGGATTCGGCTTCATCACCCCCGAGGGCGGACAGAAGGACTGCTTCGTGCACCACTCCGCGATTCAGGCGCAGGGCTTCAAGAGCCTGAGCGAGGGCGACCGCGTCGAGTTCGACATCGTCCAGGGTCAGAAGGGCCCCGCGGCGGAGAACGTCTCGAAGCTCAGCTGAGCAACGGCATAACGACATAGCCTTCGGGCCCCAGGGAACAGAGCAGCCTGGGTGATCAATTCTGCCACGACTCTCGACCCGGCTGGTGCCCACGCGCCCGGCCGGGCGTTTTGTCCTGGGCTGCGACGGTGCGATCAGCCGGCGGTCCGGCGACGGATCGCACCGGAATCCACCGTCTGTCCCGTGCGCGATACCACGTAGAAGTACATCACGTCCCCGGCGATCTCCGCCGCCATGAACGCAAGATCGCTGTCGAACCCTCTGGCCGTGAGGCCGGTGCTGCGGTCGATGTTCCCCTTCCGAAGCTGCCCGCCGGACCCGACCACGAAGTACGGGATGCCCTTCTGCGGCTTCACGCGCTCATAGAAGTGGTCGTGCCCGGTGAGCACGACACTCACGCCGTACTTGAGGAACAACGGCTCCAGCGCCGTCCGCAACCGGAGGTCGGAGCCGTGCCGTTCGCCCGAGGAGTAGAGTGGGTGATGGAAAAACACGATCTTCCAGGCATTCTTGGACGCGGCCAGCTCCTTCTCCAGCCAGCGCACCTGTTCGGGCTCCAGATAGGTGCTCTCCAGCGCGAAGAAACGGACCGCGGGATTCGGACTGAAGCTGTAATACAGCTTGCCGTCCATGTTGAACAGCTTGTAGAAGCGTTGCTCGCGCGCGTCGTGATTGCCCAGCGACGCGTAGAACTTTACTCCCGCGTCGAGGAGCGGCTTGTAGGGGCGCTCGAACTTGTTCTGAAAGTCCTGCGGCCGCTCCGCACCGTACAGGTTGTCCCCGACCAGCACCACCGTCTGATACTTGAACCGCTGGTGGAGCCGCACCATCTGCTGCGCCAACTCGTACTGATTTCGTTTGCCGGTGCCGAAGTCTCCCAGAACCCCGAACTTGAACGAGCCGGCTTTGTTCGGCAGAGGCGCCGCGGCGGTTGGACGGGTGGGTGCTGCGGCGGCCTGCGCGGCGGCGACATCCAGGTCCGGGCCGGCCGCGGCGCCAATGGTCATCATTGCGCCAGCCAGCCACCGCGCGAGCGTGGTCACACCGGGGGGTGCGCCCCGACATTCGTCAGATCGGTATCGCATCGTTGATGAAGTCGGCGATGACGTGCGCATGCACGTCGAGCAGGATGAGCCGATTGCCGATGAAACGGTATTCCATTTCTTCGTTCAGCTTGGGCAGCGTCTGGAGCACCTCCGGGGGGACGGTCGACAACGGCACCGTGTCCGGATAGCGCGCGTTGACCTTGAGCGTGAGGTCGACCGGATTCTCGTCCATGATCGACGCCTTCATCTCGCGCCCGCCCGGGCCCGAAAACGCAGCGCCCAACAGCCGCTTGATGACCGGCTGTGCTTCCGGGGTGAAGATGTCGCCTTGCTTGGCCTCGGCTCGAGTGTCTCGGATCAGACGCTCCAGCGTGCGCTGGTTCTGGTCGATCTGTTTGGCGCTCGCGTTCTCCGACAGCTTCGGCAACGTGGCCTCGAGCTTCTTGTGGAGCTCGACGTACTTCGCCAGCCGGTCGTTCATGGACGCCAGCGCGGCCGCGTCAGCCTCGCTCAGCGGCCCCACCACGCGCTCCGTCGGCGGCGCCTCCTTCGGCGTTTCGGTCGTGGGCGGCGGTGGCGGTGGCGTGTCGTCCTGCCGGCACGCGACCGCAACCGACGCAAGCGCGACGCAGCTGACCAACACGAACCGTGTTGCGGACATAGCCTCCTCACCCGTCGGCGTGGGTCGAAACGCTGATCGCTGCGAGCTTAGGCTCCGGCGCCCGGCTCGCGCTGTAACCCGGAACACGTTGAGCCCCGGCGCGACACCCGCTGCCGCCGAGAGCGCCCGGGTTTACGTTGGGAGCAAGACCCCGAAGGGAGCGACGGAATGGTTCCTGGCGAGTCGGCCGAACGTGGATTTCAGCGGCGGTGCGGGTATCGCGAGATGCCGGACTCGCCGTGCGAGGCGGCGGTATCCTGGGTGATCACGACCGGCGACGGTCACTCGCATCAGTTCGTCTGCGATCGGCACAAGGATTCGGTGCTCGGCAAGGTGAGCCCCGCGCATCAGGTGCGTCCGCTCAGCGAATGGTTGGCCAGCAGGCAGCAGAATCCGGGAAGTGTTCCCCCGGCGTAGTGCCGGACGCGGCGGGTCCACTCGAGACGGGCGACGATCGCCCAGGAATCGTCTGACCCCCACTCCGCCCCCCGCCATTCTCGTTGTCGACGACGACCCGCTGGTGGGTTCCATCATCACGCGCGCGCTGGGTGGCCTCGACCACGTGCTGCTCGAAGCTCCGGACGGGCTTCAGGCCCGTGCCCTCGTGCAGAACGAACGGACGGCTGCGGTCCGACTCGTGATCACCGACATTCGCATGCCCGGCATGAACGGCGACGATCTCGGCCGCTTGTTGCGCCACCTGCGACCTACGCTCCCGGTGCTGTACATCTCCGGCTACTCCGCACCCACCCTGGACTTTCTCCATCCGGGAGCTGAAGCGATGCTGGCTGGCAAAGCCGTTCACGCCCGCGCGACTGGTGGCCAAGGCAACGGAACTGCTGCGGGGAGGGCTGGTGGCGCACTAACCGGTCGAAGCGGGTGACCGCGCGCACGGCGCGGGCCTTCCCGCGACCGTACCATTGGCTCCGTTGCCGCGACGCGTCCCTGGGCACTCCTCACCTGCCCTGCGTCGCGCGCAACGGGATGAAGGGAACACCGCCGCCGAGGCCTCCACCGCCCAGCGGCCGGTGTGTGTTTTAGCGAGATGCGGTCAAGGCCTGCTCGATGTCCGCGATGACGTCATCGACGTGCTCCAAGCCCACGGAGACGCGCACCAACCCGGGCACGATGCCGACCCGCAACCGCTCCTCTTCGGTGAGCTTGGAGTGGGTGGTGGACGAGGGGTGCGTCACGATCGTGCGCGTGTCACCCAGATTGGGGCTATGCGACAGCAGTTGAAGCGCATCGAGAAACCGTCGGGCGCGGTCGATGCCGTCGCGAACCACCAGCACAACGATGCCGCCGCCCTGGCACATCTGCCGCCGCGCCAGATCGTATTGCGGATGGGATGGCAGGAATGGGTAGCGGACCGACTCCAGCTCCGGATGGCCCTCGAAGTACTGCGCCACGGCATAGGCGTTCGCGCAGTGCCGGTCCATTCGCACCGCGAGCGTCTCGAGGCTCTTGGAGATGAGCCAGGCGTTGAAGGGAGACATCGCGGGCCCGGTGTGGCGCGCGAAGAAGCGCCCCTCCTCCACCAGCGCGGCGCGGCCGACGACCACGCCGCCGATCGCCCGGCCCTGGCCGTCCAAGTACTTGGTGGCCGAGTGGATCACGAGGTCCGCGCCGTAGCGGATCGGCTGCTGCAGGTAGGGCGTCGTGAAGCAATTGTCGACCAGGAGCGGGATCCCGCTGGAACGGGCCAGCCCGCCGAGCCAGCCCAGGTCCACGAGGTCGAGGCCGGGGTTGGATGGGGTCTCGACGAAAATCGCCTTGGTGTTCGGCCGGATCAGCGCGGGCCACGCCGCGGGGTCGGTGAGATCGGCGTAGCTGTGGGTGATGCCCCAGCGGGGGAGGAGCCGGGTGAGGATCTGATGGGTCGAGCCGAACAACGCCCGTCCCGCGAGCACGTGATCGCCCGCCGAGAGCAGTGAGCCAAGGGCGACAAAGACCGCGGCCATCCCCGACGCAGTGGCGATCCCGTCCTCCGCGCCCTCGAGCAGGCACAGCTTTCGCACCAGCTCGTCCGCGTTGGGGTTCGAGTAACGGCTGTAGATGTTTCCCCGCTGCTCATCCGCGAACAGTGCGCGGGCCTGCTCGGCGTCGTCGAACACGAAGCTCGACGTGAGGTAGAGCGGCACCGAGTGCTCGCGCTCCGCGGACCGTGCGATCTGGGTTCGCACCGCAAGGGTCTCGAAGTGGTCCGCGCCGCTCACGCGTTCGTGCTCCCCGCCGCCGTGGCGGCCGCCGGGGCGATGAGATCGTGGCTGTAGGTGATGGACGCCGTTTGCTCGAGCACTCGCGCTACCGAGCAGTACTTGTCCATCGAGAGCGCGATCGCGCGCGCGACGGCCGCGGCGTCACCCGGGCCCCGCACGGTGAAGTGAACGTGGATGCGCTCGAACAGCGAGGGCTCGCCGCCGGCGCGCTGCCCTTCCACCGCGACGGTGATGTCGTCGACTCTTTGCCGTTGTTTGGCGAGGATCCCGACCACGTCGATCGCGCTGCATCCGCCCAGCGCGGCCAGGAGCAGCTCCATCGGCCGGGCACCCAGTCCCTGACCGCCGCTCGCCGGAGCGCCGTCGATGGACACCTGCACGCCGCCGACCGTCTCGGCGACGAAATGCACGGCGGCGTTGGCGCGCCGCAGGACCACCCGCATGAGGGGCGTCGCGTCGCTCACCGGTTGGGCTGCGGGGTCACCCGCAGATACGGCTTCCGAGCCACGAAGCCCTTGGGAAACTTCGCCCGCGCGTCCTCATCCGAGATCGCGGGGGCCACGATCACGTCCTGGCCGTGCTCCCAGTCGGCCGGCGTGGCCACACTGTACTGGGCGGTGAGCTGCAGCGAATCGATCACCCGGAGCAGCTCGGCGAAGTTGCGGCCGGTGCTCGCGGGATAGGTAAGGGTGAGCTTCACCTTGTGGTCCGGCCCGATCACGAACACCGAGCGTACCGTGAACGTATCGTTCGCGTTGGGATGGATCATGTCGTAGAGATCGGCCACGTTCCGCTCGGCATCGCCGATGAGTGGAAAATTGAGCCGTTGTCCGGTGACGTCCTCGATGTCTCCCTGCCAGCGCCGGTGCGATTCGACCGGATCCACGCTGAGCCCGATCACCTTGACGTCGCGGCGCTCGAATTCGGGTTTGAGCGCGGCCACCGCGCCCAGCTCGGTCGTACACACCGGTGTGAAATCCTTAGGATGGGAGAACAGCACCGCCCAGCTGGACCCCTTCCACTCGTGAAACCTGAGCGGACCCTCCGTCGTGTCCGCGCTGAAGTCCGGTGCCTCGTCACCCAGTCGTAACCTCATCTCCGCCCCCTGTGAATTGACCAAAAAACATGCGGCCTCCCGCGTTTGCCGGGAGGCCGCGCGTCATCGTGCCGGGCATTTCAGCCGCGTGCCAGCGCGCCGCCTCCGTCGAGAAGTCGGGACATACAGCGGGCGAGCGGCATGACGCGTCCAGTGGCTGTATTCATGCCCGTGAATATTCCTTCCTCGGGGCGCGGCGTCAACCCGTCAGCGGGCGCGTTGGAGGCGGGTCGTGGTCCGCCGCATCTGCTTGCGGACGTCCGCGCAGCTCATGGCACCCGGCTGGCGCTGGGTCGCGAAACCGCGGTCGCTGGCGGTGGAGACGACCTGCACCAGCGTGTCGCGCTGCGGCCCCAGGATGCGGCGCCGGTCCAGCAGGTCGCGGTACGCGTGGAGGACCGGCTTGGAATCCAGGCCGCAAGCCATCGCCATCCCCGAGGTGATGCCGGTGAGCTTTGCCGCCGCGCGCACCGACTCCTCTTTCTGCTGTTGCGCCGCCAAGTCACCTGACCCGGCCATGGCGGCCAGAATCACCAACGTCGCTGCCAGTTTCATGCATCCCCTCACTCCCCGATGTTGCAAGCCAGCCCACGCGGCCGGCCCAGTGATCGATCTCCCGCTGTCGCTGCTCATAATCCGCGGGCCGCACCTCGCCTTCCCGCGCCGCTTGCTCGCGGATCTGCCGCTCCGCGTCCGCGAGCGGAGGCAGCCCTACTACCGCGCGCCGCTGGTCCACGGTCTCCGGATCCGCGATGGGCCACACACTCATGTGACCGTCGCGGTCCCAGTCGAACTGGGTTCCGTACCGCTGCGGTCGCCGCTCGCAGAAGGCGATCCGGTCCGCCAGCAGCGCCGGATACGACGCGGGAACGTCGCCCCTGGCTGCTGCGGCCTCGAGCAGTGGAAGACACTCCCGTTGGAGCGCCGGACTGCCGATGGCGTGCTGGAGCACGCGCCATGCCGCCTCCGCACCGTCCTCGCCTGCCAAATGTACGCCCGGGCCAGCCCACCTCGGCGACGATGGCCGCAAGCTCCTGCGCGTGGCGCAGGTGCACCTCGGCCATGCGTGGATGGTAGCCGCCGAACACCGACCCGTCATGCACCAGCTCCTGCCGGACGCCTTCGTCCTCGGCGGCGAGCGCCAGGAGCCGAGCCCGGTACGACCCCTTACTGGTCACCCCGCTGCGATCCAATCCCTCGGCTCGAGCATCGCCATCAACTCCGCCTCGATGGAGCCGGGCTCGAACCGGGGCGCGTAGTCCCACGTGGCGATGGGCGGCAGACTCATGAGCACGCTCTCGATGCGCGCGTTGGTCTGGAGCCCGAAGAGCGTTCCCCGGTCGTGGACCAGATTGAACTCGACGTAACGGCCCCGCCGGAGCAGCTGGAGCCCCCGCTCCCGCTCGCCGTACGGCGTGTCGCGGCGCCGTTCGACGATTGGGCCGTAGGCCGCGGGAAGCACACGGCCCACGTCGTCGGCGAAGGCCAGCAGCGCTTCCATTCCCAGCCCGCCGTCGCCGGCCCGCACGTTGTCGAAGAAGATCCCGCCCACGCCGCGCCGCTCACCGCCCCGGTGGATGTTGACGAAGTACTCGTCGCACCAGCGCTTGAACCGGGGATAGAACGCAGGGTGGTGCCGCCGGCACACCTCCGCCAGCGTGCGATGGAAGTGAACCGCGTCGTCCGGGAACGGAAAGGTCGGCGTGAGATCGGTGCCGCCGCCGATCCAGGCATCGAGCACCGCTCCGTCGGGCGCGGCTACCTCGAAATAGCGGACGTTGAGGTGGACGGTCGGGACCATGGGGCTGCGGGGGTGCATCACCGTGCTCATTCCGGTGACGAAGAACCGCGCACCCGATCCGGCGGGGAGCTCCGCGCCGAGGCGATGCGCGAGCGGGGGCGGCAACTCCCCGTGAACCGCGGATCGATTCACGCCTGCCTTCTCGAACGTGCGACCGCCGGTCAGCACGCGGGTGACGCCGCCACCGCCGCCCGTCCGGTCCCATCGGTCTTCGCCGAATTGGCCGCCGCCATCCAGCCGGGTGACGAACGCGGTCACGTCGTCGTGCAACCGCTCGATCCATCGTTCCGCGGATGCGCGCCGGCTGCTCAGCTCCGCCATTCCTTCACCGCGTCCACGAACGCGCGCGCATGGCCGACCGGCACGTCGGGGAGGATGCCATGCCCTAGGTTCGCGATGTGCCCCCGGCCGCCGAACGCGGCCAGCATCTCGTGGGTGCGGCGCCGGATCTCGCCGGGCGCGGCGTAAAGCCAGCACGGATCGAAATTGCCCTGAAGCGCCACCGGAAAGGGAGCGGCCCGTCGGTTCGCCGCGGCGGCGTCCGTCTGCCAATCGATCCCGAGAACATCGGCGCCGGTGGCCCGGGCGATGTCCTCGAGGGCCCAGCCGGCGCCCGGCGCAAACGCGATCACGGGCACGCCCGCGGCCTTGGCCATGCGGGCCGCCTCCGCCAGATAGGGAAGCGCAAAGACACGAAAATCATCCGGCCCGAGCGCGCCAGCGCATGATTCGAAGAGCTGCACCGCCTGGGCGCCGGCGGAAACCTGCGCCTTGAGAAACGACCCGACCGCGCGGGCCAGACGGCCGAGCAGCGCATGCGCGTCGTCCGGGCGTTCAACCAGGAACCGCTTCGCCACGGTCCAGCTCTTCGACCCACCGCCTTCCACCATGTAGCTCAACAGGGTCCAGGGACCCCCGGCGAAGCCGATGAGCGGCACCCGGCCGCTCAACTCGCGCCGCGTGAGCCGGATTGCCTGCAGCACGTAGCCGAGCCCTTCCTCGGGGACGACGTCGCGAAGTCGCGCCAAGTCGGCGGAGCTTCGGATGGGATCGGGAAATCGGGGCCCGACGCCTTCGTCGACCGAGAGGCTCATCCCCATGGCCTGGGGGATCACCAAGATGTCGCTGAAGATGATGGCGGCATCCACGCCGACCAAGTCCACCGGCTGCAGGGTCACTTCGGCGGCGAGCTCCGGGGTTCCGACCATGGTCAGGAAATCGGCCCGCTCCCGCACCTTTCGATACTCCGGGAGATAGCGGCCGGCCTGCCGCATCATCCAGACCGGAGGACGTTCGACCGCCTCCCGGTGGCAGGCGCGCAGCAGCAGATCGTTCATCGCGGAGGAATCAGCGCGGTTTGGCCAGCGTCCGGATGCGGGCGGCGACCGACGTGACGGTGGGGCGGTTCGCTACGGCGGCAGGGGCCCACCCGGCCGCGCGGGCCGCGGCTGCAGTGGTCGGGCCGATCGCCACCAAGGCCGGCCGCTCGTCCCGCGGAATGACCCGGGCGGTGAGCGATGCCACCTTGGGGCTCGCCACCAGCAGGATATCCGCGCCGAGCGTCGCCTGGCGGGCCACGTCGTCGGCCGCGAGCAGGGACCGGTAGCACACCACTTCCTCGACCGTAATCCCCGACGCCTTGAGGACGGCCGGGAGCTCGTCTCGGCGACCGTCACCGCACGGGAACAGCACCGGCGAACCCACCCGGCTCGCCAGCATCGCGCTGGCGAGGATCGAGCCGGCGCCCGCATCCATCGTGGCGAGGCTCGACGGCATGCGCACGTCGCCGAATAGGTCATGCAGCGGCGCCGCGCTAGCCTCACCCGTCGCCCAGGCATCGAGATGCATCGGCGCCGTGACCCGAAGCGCGGTCGCACGCTCGGCGAAGGCTTGCGCCGCTCTCGGCGAGGTGAACGCCACCGCGCGAAACTCGGGCAGGCGCAGTATCGCTGCGTCCACCCGGGTCCAATCGGGGGGCGGGCCGAAGGTGAGCAGCGGTGTCTCCCGAACCTGCACCCCTTCCTTGCGCAGAAGATCCGCCAGCCCGGAAAGGGAGCCAGACGCCGTGGTGAGCACCACCAACGGGCGCCTCACGGCTCCGGCACGGGTTCGCGACGCACAGCCGAGCGGATCGACTCCAGAATCCGGCCCGCACCCTCCCGCAGCAGCTCGTGCGCCAGCGTCGTGCCGAGGGTGTCGGCTGCATCGGCGGTGAGCGAGGCGGTAGCCAACGTTCCCTCGACGCACTCCTCCCCGCCCAAGGACAGCACCCGGCCGCGAAGCCGAAGCGACCGGCCGCCCGACTCGTCCACCAGGTGCGCGGTAGCGGCGATGGGTACCTGGCATCCGCCTTCGAGCGCCCGCAGAAACGCGCGCTCCGCAACGACCGTGAGCTCGACCGCCGGCTCATGAAGGGCGCGGCGGAGCGCTTCACCCGTCCGGGTGTCGTCGGTCCGCGCGGTGGCCGCGAGCGCTCCCTGCCCCGGCGCCGGCAGCATCACGTCGAACGGCAGCCGCTCGCTGATCCGCGCCTCGAGACCGAGGCGGATCAGCCCCGCGGACGCGAGCACGATGGCCGACCAATTGGTGGTCCGTTCGAGCTTCGCGAGCCGGGTATCCACGTTGCCGCGGATATCGACCACCTGCAGGTCGCGGCGCCGCCACAGGAGCTGCGATCGGCGCCGGAGACTGCTCGTGGCCACGACCGCGCCCTCGGGCAAGGTGGACCACCGAAACCCGCCGCGCGCCACCAGCGCGTCACGCGGATCCTCCCGGAGGCCTACCGCTGCCAGCGCGATGCCGTCCGGCAACCGCGTCGGCAGATCCTTGAGGGAATGAACGGCGACGTCGATCCGCCGCTCGAGCAGAGCGTCGTCCAGCTGCTTGGTGAAGAGGGCGCGCTCGCCGATGTGGGAGAGTGGAACGTCCTGGACGACGTCGCCGGAGGTGCGGATCTCCACCCGTTCGGTGCGGTAGCCGCAGTCCGCCAGCCGCGCGCGCACCCGCTCCGTCTGCCAGAGGGCGAGGGCGCTCGCCCGGGTGCCGATACGGAGCGGTGGAGGTTGCACGAATCATCCCGGTCGAAACTGCGGGAATCTAGCGCGTCGGGGGCGCTCCCGCCTCGCGGCGGAACCCGCCGGGGGGCGGGCGAAGTGCTGTTCAGCGAGGCAGTCGCCCATTCGCCGGTGAACATCGGCCAGACCGATGCCCACGGCATTCTGATCGAGCTGAAAAGTGAGGCAACCCGAGGACCGCCCCGACCCCGGCCGAGCCGGGGAACCTGCCGTACGATCTCTATCAGTCCCCGGCGCGGCCCAACGAGTGCGTGCGACGGGAGGTGTGGCGCGACGCCGCCGCCCTCGACGCCCACAAGGCGACCCATCTCCGCGCTTCGTTCGAGAAGCGGAAGCTGCAGGGCTGGAGCACCGAGATCACGCTGTGAAAGCGCGTAGACTGAGCGCGATCGTTGTCGTCACGCGGTGGCAGGCGCGAGCTGCCCTGCCACCGGGAGACTGCGGATGCGGCGTCCGGTCGCCGCGAACACCGCGTTCGCGAGCGCGGGCGCGATCGGAGGCACGCCGGGCTCGCCGATCCCGCCGGGCGGCTTGTCGCTGGGAACCAGGTGCACATGGATCGCCCGCGGCGCGGCGTTCATCCGCATCACACGATAGTCGCCGTAGTTGGACTGCACGACCCGGCCGTCCTTGAAGCTGATCTCACCGTACAAGGCATTCCCGAGCCCCATGATCGCCGCGCCTTCCATCTGGGCCCGCGCCCGCTCGGGGTGTGCGATGAAGCCGGCATCCACCGCGACGTCCACCCGTGGAATCGTGATGCCGCCGTCGGGCCGCACGGCCACCTGCACGACCGCCGCGACGTAGCTGAGGAAGCTCCGATGGACCGAGATGCCGCGCCCGTGACCGGTGGGAAGCGGCTGCCCCCACCCGGCCTTCGCCGCCGCCAGCTCCACCACGTGCCGGTAGCGTGCGACGTCGATCGGATGGTTCTCGAAGGTTTGGCCGTAATTCCACGGCTTACCTGCGACGCCTTCTTTTGCCGGATCGATGAGCCGGTCCGGCCCGAGCAGCTCGAGCAGGAACGTCTTTGAGTCCTGGCCAGCCGCGTGGGCGAGCTCGTCGATGAACGAGCCGATGGCGAAGCCGTGCGGGATGTTGATGACCGAGCGATACCATCCGATCCGGGTGCGCGCCGGAGCCGGTCCCACCTCCGCGCGGTAGGCCGCGGTGGCGTAGGGAAAATCGGTCAGACCCATCCCCGCCTCGAACTCGGCCTGCGCCAGCACGTTGGGGGCGAAGGTGGCGCCAATGGATGGCAGCACACTTCGATGCAACCAGCCCGTCACCTTCCCGTTCTCATCGAGCCCGGCCTCGAGCCGCTCCGCGGCGACCGTGTGGTAGTAGCCGTGCTGGATGTCGTCCTCACGAGTCCAGACAACCTTGACCGGCGCTCCCATCTCGCGGGCCAGCAACGCCGCTTCGACGATGAAATCGGGTTTGGACTTCCGACCGAAGCCGCCGCCGAGCAGGCTGACGTGCACCGCCACCTGCTCCACCGGAATCTTCAGCGTCTCGGCGATGGTGTTGCGCGCCGTTTGGGGATCCTGGGTGCAGGCCCAGGCCTCGAGGCGTCCGTTATCGAAGACGGCGAGCGCAGCTGGCGGCTCCATCTGGGCGTGCACCAGGTGGGCGATGTAGTACTCCGCCTCCATCCGCTTCGCCGACCTGGCCAGCGCCGAGCGCACATTCCCCTGCTCCCGCACGACCTTCCCCGGCTTCCGAGCGGTCCGCTCGAGGTCGCTGCGATAGGTGGTCGAGTCGTAGCGGCCGTTCGGCCCGTGGTTCCACTCGATCTTGAGCTTCCGACGGCCCTGGATGGCGGCCCAGGTGTTCTGCGCGACGATCGCGACGCCGCCGAGCGGCTGGTACCCCGACGGCGGCACCGCTTCCGGGAGACGCACCACACGCTCGACGCCGGGAACGCTTTCCGCTTCGGCGCTGTCCACGGAGCCGATCTTCGCACCCCAAACCGGCGGACGCGCGATGACGGCGATCTTCATCCCGTTGCGCCGAAGGTCCTGCCCATAGACCGCGCGTCCGGTGATCATGGGCGAGAGGTCCACGATGGGGATTTCCTTGCCGATGTACCGGAAGCGGGAGGGATCCTTGAGCTTGAGCTGATCCTTTGGGGGAATCGGCAAATCCTTTGCTGCAGCGACCAGTTTGCCGTAGGCGAGGGTGCGACCGCTGGGCCGGTGCAGCACCTCGTGCATCCGGGCCTCGACCTCCTCTATCGGGACGTTCCACTGTTGGGCAGCCGCGGCCTCGAGCAGGAGCCGCACCGTGGCGCCGGTCTCCCGGTACTGCGGCAGGAAATCCCGGATGCTGGTGGAGCCATCGGTGTTCTGCGACCCGTAGAGCTTCTCGTCGCCGGGCGCCTGATCCACCACCACCCGATCCCAATCGGCCTCGAGCTCGTCTGCGATCACCATCGCCATGGTGGTACGGATCCCCTGCCCCATCTCGGACCGGTGACACACGACGGTCACGCTGCCGGTATCGTCGAGTCGCACGTGCGCGACCGGCGTGATGGTCAGTGTCGGCTTCGTGTCGGCAGCGGGGCGGGAATCGTCCACCCGTGAGCACCCGCCCGCCCCGACCGCGAACACGAGGCTGCCGGCTCCGGCGGCGGCCAGGAACTCGCGGCGATCCATGTTCGAGCCGGCTGGCATGCTCAGGCTCCCTTGGCGGCGGCGTGTATCGCCGCCCGAATACGCACATAGGTGCCGCAGCGGCAGATGTTGCCCGCCATGGCCTGATCGATCTGGTCGTCCGTCGGCTTCGGCGTCTTGGCGAGGAAGGCCGCGGCCTGCATGATCTGGCCGCTCTGACAGTACCCGCACTGCGGCACATTCTGCTCCCGCCACGCCCGCTGAACCGGATGGTCGCCGTCCTCACTCAGCCCTTCGATGGTCACGACAGTCTTCCCTTCCAGACTGGACACTGGCGTGACACAGGCTCGCTGGGCCTCGCC
>DASSUE010000378.1:0-6365 GCA_035707305.1 Gemmatimonadales bacterium | reverse complement strand
AAGCGGTCGAGGAGGAGGAAGTAGACGGTTGAGCTGTTCCAGGCGATCGACAAGCCGGCCGACGCATCCCCCACTTCACATTCCGTGGTATTTCCGTGTCTTTCGTGCTTCCGTGGTCTACAGTCATCGGCTTCACCACGGAAGCACGGAACGCACGGAACGACCACGGAAGGGTCGGGAGTGCTGTGGTGGCAGGAGGCGAGAATAGCGAGCGGGGCGACCCAATAGCGGCCGAATACGTGCTTCACGCGCACGGCTCCGCCCCATGCCGATCATCCACCCGGAGGGTGAGCACCGCCGCCAGCACCAGCGACGCCCCACCGATCAGGAGCGCATAGATCGCTTCGCCGCCGAAGAACCGCCCCACGAAGAAGCCCAGGAGCGCCGCCGCGACGATCTGGGGAATGACGATGAAGAAGTTGAACACCCCCATGTAGTACCCCATCTTCGACGCCGGCAGCGATCCGCAGAGGATCGCGTAGGGCATCGAGAGGATGCTGGCCCACGCGATCCCAACCCCGACCATCGACCCCAGCAGCAGGCGATAGTCCTTGATCAGGAAGATCGAGACCAGGCCGAGCGCCCCGCATACCAGGCAGATGGCGTGGGTGGCCCGCCGATTCAGCCGCTTCGCCAGCAGCGGGAGCCCGAACGCCACCAGCGCGGCGACGCCGTTGTAGGTCGCGAACCCGACGCCCACCCAGTTGGCGCCCTCGTTGTACAGCGCCGACGTGGTGTCGGTGGCGCCGTAGATGTGGCGGGTGACGGCCGCGGTGGTGTAAATCCACATCGCGAACAGCGCGAACCAGGAGAAGAACTGTACCCAGGCGAGCTGCCTCATCGTCCTGGGCATGTCCTGGAAGTCGTTCATGATGGTCACGAATCCGCTGCCGTGTCGCCCGGCCTGCTGGAGCAGCCCGCTCGCGACGAACAGCGCGCCGGCTAGGACGACGCCGGCCGGAAGGAGCAGCACCCGGTAGCTTTCCTGCACGAAGAGCCAGGCCCCCAGGAGCGCGCCAACGACGAGCAGGATCCCGCCCAGGCGTACTTGCCAGGCGCCGTTACGAGCGAACTCCTCGGCGGTGCGGCGCGCCCCGACAAAATCGTCCTTCGCGTGGCCTGCAAACGAGGCCAACTCATCGGGGGAGTACTCCTTCGACCTCACCACGGTCCACACCACCGCGAGCAGGAACACCGCGGCACCGATGTAGAACGACAGCCGCACCGAATCCGGGATCTGATGCTGGGCCGCCTGGTTGCTCACGCCGAACCGGTTGGTGAGGAGCCAGGGGAGGATCGAGGCCACTACCGCGCCGGTGCCGATGAAGAAGCTCTGCATCGCGAACCCGGTAGTCCGCTGCGAGGGAGGGAGGTTGTCACCCACGAAAGCGCGGAAGGGCTCCATGGAGATGTTGATCGAGGCGTCCATCACCCAGAGCATCCCGGCCGCGACCCAGAGCGTCGGCGAGTTCGGCATCGCCACCAGCGCGAGCGACGCCAACAACGCTCCACCCAGGAAGTACGGTCGCCGCCGCCCCAGCCGGTTCCAGGTGCGGTCGCTCAGGTAGCCGACGATCGGCTGCACCAGGAGACCGGTGACCGGGGCGGCGACCCACAGGATCGGGATGTCGTCCACGCCGGCGCCGAGGGTCTCGAAGATCCGACTCACGTTCGCGTTCTGGAGCGCGAAGCCGAACTGAATCCCCAGGAAACCGAAGCTCATGTTCCAGATCTCCCAGAACGAGAGCGTCGGCTTGGCGCGTGCGGCGGGGGGCGCGGAAACGGCTGTGGCCATGAGTGCTCCTAGGAGCTGCGCTTGCGGGCGCGGTCGAGCCGGCGGAGCAGGTCTTCGACCTGTGGATCCGCCAGCACGTCGTCGAGGAGTCGTCGCATCGGTAGCTGCCAGTTGGGCCGGACCGACGACGGCGTGCCGGGGAGATTTACCCCGCGCTCCTCGAGCCAGAGGTCCTCGAGCCAGAGGACCACGAGCGGGCTGTCCGACCCGCCCAGCCAGTCGAGCAGGGCGGCGAGAAAGCGGTGCGGCTCATCGACCCGGCTCTGCAATCTGGTCGCCAGCCGGCGCACCGCGCGGGCGCGTTCCTTCCTGACATCGGCCACCGCCTCGTTCCCCAGCAGCCCGTACTTCACTCGCTCGGCGATATCGTTCCCCGCGATCCAGCCGGCGAACGTGGGCGTGTCGTGGGTGCCCACCAGCGCCATCTGGGTCCCATCGGGCGGGCGCACCTGTCGCTCCGAGGCTTCGAACTCGGCGAGGTACATCCCCCAGATCCGGTGGCGCGGCAGCGCCTCGTCGACCTCGCGCGGCACGGTGCCGAGGTTCTCGCCCACCACTTCACAGCGGTGCAGGTTCGACTCCAGCGTAAGGATTGCGAACAACTCGTCCGCCGGATACGAGACGTAGGTCCCCTGGTGCAGTCCGAACCCGTGAGGAATCCAGTAGAGCCGGGTACACGCCATGATGTGATCCACCCGGAGCATCCCAGCGAGGCTCGCCTGGTGCGCGATGGAGGCAGCGAGATACCGGTGTCCCTCGCGGCGTGATGCCTCCGGCAGCACCGGCGCGAATCCCCAGTCCTGCCCGCTCGGAAAGCCGCGGTCGGGAGGAGCTCCGACCGAGCATCCCTCGCCGAAGAGATGCTGCCGCGACCACGGATCGTAGCCGTCGGGGTGCACGCCCACCGCGAGGTCCAGCCCCACCCGCATGCCGTCCCGCTCCAGTCTCTCCCTGAGATCGCGGAGCTGCCGCCGTGCCAGCGTCTGCGCCACCAGGTGGAAGCGTTCAACTTCAGGATCCACCTGCCCGGTTGCCAGGGTCCCGGCGCGCGCCGCGTCGGGCCACTCCCGCCAATTCCGGCCCAGGCGCGCCTGCGCCCCACGGAACCGGGCGTAGCGCACCAGCTCGTCATCCGGCTGGTCCGGGGGCGGGGGTGGCAATGCCGCCAACGCGTGGCGCACCTCGGCCTCCGCCTGCGCTACATCCAGCATCTCCGGCGCGGCCGCCGGCCGATGATTCTCGCCGAGTTCGATGATCAGCTCGGACCAGAACAATCGGCTCACCGGCGAGTACGGGCTCGGCTCCCACGGCTCGGTGTTGAACGTCGGAAGCAGCGGCAGCACCGCGACCAGGTCCCCGCCCAACCGGTGGATCCAGCGGCACAACGTCTCGAGGTCCCGCAGGTCGCCGAACGACCGGCTCCGCGCCGAGCGAAGCGCGGAGAGTTGCGCGGCCACACCCCAGCTTCGGTGCGATCCCGAACGGCGCCAGGCTACGTGCGGCGCGCTTATCACCGTGCAACCGTCCCTCCGGCCCGGAACCTCCACCATGAGTCGGTGGTATCCGAGTGAAAGCCGGCCCTTGGCGGCAAGCGGGCGTACCTCGCCGCTCTGGAGCAGAACCTCTGCCCGAGCGTTTGCGGGGATAGCGAGTGGCGGAAGCTCCCCGTCCCATGCGATGACGACCGGTGGCAGGAATTCCTGCTTCCGCGCGGCACGGTGGGCCCGAAGCGCATTGACCGCGTCGGCGGGCCGCTCGACCGGCGCGCCGAGCGCGGCACAGACGGCCACCAGTGTCTCCGGCGTTGGAATCACCCGGCGACCCAACCCGTCGGTGTAGCGGGTGTGCACCCCCATGGCGCGCGCCAGCGAGCGCAGCGGCTTGAGCTCGTCCACGTGCGTCGCGGTCAACGGGCGGGTCGGAGGCGGATCGCCTGGCCGCCGCCCGGCGCCAGCGCGATGCGGAGGCGCGTCGCCGACGTGACGGGGCGGCGCGTGATGGTGACGGGCAACGGATTGTCGATCCAGTTGGCTCCCGGACCGTCGGCGTAGATCTCGGCGGTGTAGCGGCGGTTGGGCGAGAGAAACGAGAGCGGCACCTCGAGCGTCCGCCGCTCCTCGTCGGTGATCGCGCCGAGGAACCAGGTCTCTCCGCCGCGCTCCCGGCGCGCTACCGCCACGTAATCGCCGATCCGGCCGTCGAGCACCCGCGTGGTGTCCCAGTCCACCGCGACATCGCGGATGAACTGAAACGCGGGCTGTCCCTCGTAGTTCTCGGGAAGATCGGCCGCCATCTGCATCGGCGAATAGAGCACCACGTAGAGCGCGAGCTGCTTGGCCAGCGTGGTGCGGACTCGCGGTTCCTCCGGCCGCGGCTTCCGCCCCCTGCCCCGCTCGAGCATCAGATCGAAGATCCCCGGCGTGAAGTCCATCGGCCCGGCCAGGAGCCGGGTGAAGAAGAGGATCGCCTCGTGCTCCGGCGGGTTGCCGCCGTCGCCGCTCCAGGCGTTGTACTCCTGTCCCCTGGCGCCCTCCCGGGTCATCATGTTGGGCCAGGTGCGGCGCTCCCCGGTGTCGTGGATCGGCTCGTGCACGTCCAGCATGATGCCGCGCTTGGCGGCCGCCTCGATCACGCGCCGGTAGTGCCGCACCATGTACTGCGACCAGTGCGAGTGTCCCTCGGCCGTGGTGTCGGTGACGTATCCGGTCTTGATCGCGTCGAGCCCGAGCGACTGGTACAGCGCGAACGCAGTGTCGAGCTGCCGCTCGTAGTTCTGGATCCCGCCCGACGTCTCGTTGTGCACGATGAGCTTGACGCCCTTGCTCTTCGCGTACGCGGCGACCGCCGGGAGATCGTAGTCGGGATACGCCCGGGTGAACGAGAACGCGTCCCGGTTCGCGATCCAGTCGCCGTCCCAACCGACGTTCCAGCCCTCCACCAGGACACCGCCGAACCCGTTGCTCGCCGCGAAATCGATGTATCGCTTCGTGTTCTCCGTGGTAGCTCCGTGCTTGGGCCCCGAGCTCCACGTCATGGTGCCGATGTGCATGCCCCACCAGATCCCCACGTACTTCATCGGCTTGATCCAGTCGGTGCCGGCGAGGGCGGTAGGAGGGTTGAGGTTGAGGCCGAGCACCGACGGGGCGAGCTGGGTGACGTTGTCGGCCACCTGGATGGTTCGCCAGGGGGTGGTGAACGGAGTGCGCCCGCGCACCTTGACCCCGCCCGCGTGCGGCGCGAGCGCGGAGCGGAGCGTACGGTTCTCCATGCCGCGGGTCGCCAGGTTCATCCGGGCGTAGTCGGCGAGATCCGCCTCGTGGATCACCAGAAAGGTTCGGCCGTCCCGTGTCTCCAGCGTGAGCGGCGTCTGGATACTGTCGAGCGTGCTGAGCGGCCCCGACGTGTACAGCATCTCGGAGCGGTCCATGCGCGGCCGGTTCGATGGGATCGACCAGGCCCGCGGATTGTCCGCCAGCGCGAACTCGGTGAGCTCGTCGCTGATCTCGAAGTCGCCGAGGTTCGGTTGGGCCGGGAATTCGTAGCGGAACCCGATGCCGTCGTCGAACGCGCGGACCCGAAGCGTGAACCGCCTGGCCGGCGCCGCGGTCTCCTCGACCGAGACGGCGAGCTCGTTGTGATGGTCGCGCACCCGGGCCACCTCGCCCCAGAGCTGGGTCCACCACTCGTCGTGCGAGCTCCGCGTGGTGTCGGTGATGCGGAGCCCGTCGCGGATCGGCGGTGCACCTCGCAGCTCGAGTCCGAGGAACGAGGGGAGGAGCAGCACTCGCCCTTCGCGGCTCAGGCTGTAGCTCAGCTTCCCTTCCCGGATCTCGACCGTGACCTGATTGCGCCCGTCGGGCGAGGCGACCCGGACCTGAGCCGAAAGCGGCGGAGCGAACCCTGCCATGACGATTGCGGCACAGCGGCCCAGGCTTGACCCGCATCCCATAAAGCTCATGTTAGTCGACGTGAAACAGTGGACCCTCATTCTCGGCGTGGTGCTCGCCTGCGCTTGCGCAAACAAGGGCGGCGATGACGTCGAGCCGGTCGAAGCCCCTACGGCCAGCGTGGAAGTCCGCAACGATCACGCTCTCCCAGTGGAGATTTTCGCGGCGGGAGCCGGCGCCGGCCAGCGCCTGGGCACGGTCCATCCGGGGATGCGGGGCAGTTTCTCGATCCCGCCGTCGCTGCTCGCAGGCGGGTCGGTCGAAATCCAGGTCCGAACCGCCTCGGGCCAGCTGTTCCGCTCCGGCCCGCTGCTGCTCGCGCCCGGGGCCGTGGTGGATGTCGCGGTCCCTACGCAGCTGTTCAATACCACCGCTACCGTGCGGCCGTAGTCCTCAACACCATCGCGCCGTAGGCCGGCAGCGAGATCACATCGCCCCGCTGGGTCCGTTCCGACAAGAGATCTTTCGCGCCGTCCACCGCTCGGTCCTTCACGGTCACCTTCATCGCGCGAGGCCGGGCGTTCACCAGCACCACCAGCTCGCCCCGCCGGTAGGCAATCACGTCCTTTGGGGCGCTGGTCTTCACCTCCGCGAAATCGCCCGCGAGCACCGACGGATCGTTG
>DASSUE010000377.1:0-2245 GCA_035707305.1 Gemmatimonadales bacterium | reverse complement strand
GTCGAACCCGAGCCCGCCATCAGACGTCGCCCGCTTCATCTCGGTAAACTGGCCCACGATGACCCCGGCGAGCCGGTCGAGCAGGCCGGCGAGGCGAAGATGCGACAGCGCGCGGTCCACACGATACAGGTCCTCGCCGACCTCCTCCAGAAACAGGATTGCATTCTGGAAGTCGGGCTCCCATGGAGTTCCCACGAGACACTGCAGCAACGAGAGGTTCCCGCCGACCAGCCGTCCTTCCGCTCCTCCGCGCACGATCGTTGCAATACGGTTGGCTCGGGGAGCCAGGACTCCGGGTGGAGGCGGAATCCGGTCCAGCCGGGCCGACTCCGCGGCGGCGCCGAGCGCCTGCTCGAAGTGGCGTCGGGTGAACGCGGTCATCGGCTGGCGCGCGGTGGGGCCGTGGAACGTGACCACACCGGTGACGCGGGTGAGCCCGTTGAGCAGCGCGGTGATGTCGGAAAAGCCGATCACCGGCTTGGGCCGGCGGGCAAAGGCGGCGGTATCGATGCGGTGGAGGATGCGGGTGACGCCGTAGCCACCGCGAATGCACCAGATTGCATCGATCGAGTCGTCGGCGAGCGCGGCATTCAGATCGGCGAGGCGATCGTCGTCCGACCCAGCGAGGTAACCGTGCCGTTTCGCGGCGTGGACGCCCGGAACCGGCTCGTGACCGAGCGCACGGCACAGCTCCACCGCGCGCTGTAAATCATCGCGGTCGAGCAGAGGTCCTGCAGGTGCGACGAGTGCGATGCGCGACCCGGCGTTCAACGCGGGCGGCCACTTCGCTGCGCTTTGACCCGATGCCGACGGCATGGCTAACTTCTCCGACCCTTTTCAGCCTGGGAGAAAAGCAGTGCGCGCTTCGCAGCCTGCGCTGCTCGCCGCCAGCCGCGTGATCGCCGACGCGCGCGACGCGATGGTGGTCCAGTGGGCTGACTGGCTAGGCGACCGCATTACCGCAGCCCCCACGATACCCCGCACCACGGTCGAGCGGGAGTTCCGCCTGATCATCGACACGTTGAGCGAGATGGTCGGCCCGTTCCGGCGCGAGGCCCGTCTCGTCTGGTTCCACGTGTGCGAACACTACGGCCGGGTGGCGGCGGCGCGCGGACTCGCGGCCGGGGAGGTGGTCGAAGAGCTGCAGTATTTGCGCGAGCTCCTCATCCGTCATCTTTCGCACGCCTTCGCGGCGCTTCGGCCGCGCCAGAGCCTCGCCATCATGCTGCGGCTCAACCGGGTGATCGACAAGGGTATCGCCGTCGCGGTGGTGGGTTACACCGACGCGCTGGTCGCCACCTTGTTCGCGCAGAACGGGGTTCCCGCGCTCGGTACCGAATATGACGGGGCCGAAGTGAGCCGCCATCTCGATGGTCTCGAAGCCGAGCTCGCGGCAGCCTCGCAACCCCAAGCCGATCGCCGGTGACGTTCGTCTGGGCCGCCCTGCCCTGGGTGGCTCCGTTCCTTTCCCTGCCCTCGCTCGCCCGCCGAACGCCGAACCTGGCCGACGTCGTGCCGGCACGGGGACGGCTGCTCAGCGTGATCGTCCCCGCGCGGAACGAAGCGGCCACGATTGCAACCGTGGTCCGCTCAGTGCTCGCCAGCACCTACGATCCCTTCGAAGTGATCGTGGTGGACGACCGGTCGGAGGACGACACGCGGTCGATCGTCGAGCAGCTAGCGGCGGAAGATGGACGCGTACGCCTGGTAGCCGGTGAGGAGCTCCCACCCGGGTGGTTCGGGAAACCTCGGGCCTGCTGGCAGGGGTATCGCGCGGCGCGCGGCGACATCCTGGTGTTCACCGACGCCGATACCCGTCACGAGGCGCCGTTGCTCGAGCACGCCGTCGGTGCGCTCGAGGCAGAGGGGGCCGATCTGCTGACGGTCGCCTCGCACCAGGTCTGCCTGAGCTTCTGGGAACGCGTCGTGATGCCGCAAATCTGGATCCTACTCGGCCTGCGCTACAGTCCCGCTCGGGTCAACCGCGCGACTCGGCCGAGGGATGCGATCGCGAACGGACAGTTCATCATGATGCCGCGTGCAAGCTACGAGGCGCTGGGTACCCACGAATCGGTCCGGGCCGAGGTGGCGGAAGATCTCGCATTGGCACAGCGCTGCGTGTCTCAGGGGCGAAAGCTCTGGTTCGCGCACGCGACCACGCTGATCGAAACCCGCATGTACCGCAGCCTCGCTCACCTGATCGAAGGATGGTCGAAGAACATCTATCTCGGCGCGTTGCGGAGTT
>DASSUE010000376.1:0-4720 GCA_035707305.1 Gemmatimonadales bacterium | reverse complement strand
GCGACCCTGAGCACCAGGGGCTCACCGGTAGTGATACCGGCCTCGAGCCCCCCGGCGTTGTTGCTCGTGCGGCGAAATCCGGCCCGGCGGTCGCCCTGCACCGGCGGTAGGCTCTCCGCCGGCCTGACCGACTCGATCGGGTCGTGCACCTGCGATCCCGGACGCCGCGCGGCCTCGAATCCCATACCGATTCCCACGCCTTTCACCGCCGGGATCGACATCAGCATGCCCGCGAGCCGGCCGTCGAGTTTGCGGTCCCAGCTCACGTGGCTGCCGAGTCCCGCCACGACCCCACGCGCGACCACCTCGACCTCTCCGCCGAGCGTGTCGCCATCCTTCTTGGCCTGGTCCACCCGCCGGATGATGGCAGCCTCCGCGGCCGGATCCAGCACCCGCACCTCGGAGCGATCAGCCGCTTCGTTGAGCGGCGTGGGCAGCGGCCCCGCCGGGGCTGCATCGATGCCGCCCATGGATACCACGTGGCTGCCGATCTCCACGCCGAACTCGTCCAGCAGCCGCTTGGCGAGCGCGCCGGCCGCGACCCGCGCGGCGGTCTCGCGGGCACTGGCCCGTTCCAGCACGTCACGAGCGTCGAGGCGGTCGTATTTGAGTACGCCGGAAAGATCGACGTGGCCTGGCCGCGGGCGGGTAACCCGGCGGCGGCGAAGCTCTCCCGGCGGCCCCTCGGCCGTCATGATCTCCTCCCAGTTGCTCCAATCGCGGTTGTGGATCAGCATCGCGACCGGAGAGCCGAGGGTCTCGCCCGCCCGGATGCCGGAGATCCACTCGATGCGGTCGCGCTCGATCTTCATCCGAGCGCCCCGCCCGTACCCCTGCATCCGGCGCGCAAGGTCCCGATCGATCCACTCGGCGGTCACCGGGATGCCGGCCGGCAGCCCTTCCACGATCACGGAGAGCGCCTTGCCGTGGGACTCACCGGCGGTCACGAACCTCAGAGGCACCGCACAACTCCGGTCAGCGGTGGGCGGTCGATGGAGTGAAAGGCAACAAGCCCGACCTTGCGGTCGGGCTCGAAGCTATTCGGTTGGCCCAGGCGGGCCAAGGCAGGCGTCAGTTCAGGCTGGCGCCGGCGTCTTCGACCACCCGCGGCGTGACCAGGATCATCAGGTCGCGACGCCGCTCCTGGGTATCCGTGGTGCTGAACAGGCCGCCCACCAGCGGGAGCGACGAGAGCAGCGGGATACCGGCCCGGGTACGGTTCACCTCGGTGATGGTGAGCCCGCCGATGACCGCGGTCTCGCCGTCGTTCACGAGAAGCTGATTCTCGGTCGTCTGCTTCGTGAAGTTGAAGCCGAACTGCGACGCCGGGAGATCCTGCACCGCCGACCGCTCGGTCCGGAGGCTCATGAGGATCTGTCCGCTGTTGGTCACGTGCGGGGTGACCGTGAGGCGGATGCCGGTTTCCTTGAACTGCACCTGCTGCACCGCCACCGCCGAGCCCTGCTGCGGCGGTGCGCCGGGGACCGGCGTTTCCTCACCCACGAGGATGTCGGCCTTCCGGTTGTCTAGCGTGCTGATGGTCGGCTCGGCCTGGATGTCGGCGAGCTGCTGCTGCTGCAGCGCGCTCAGGAACGCGGTGACCGTGTTGCCGCCCAGGAGCGTGGAGAAGACCAGGCCCAGCGCGCTGCCTTCCACCGGCGAGTTCGCGTTGCCGATGGCCGAGAGCGTGTTGCCGCCCAGATCGACAAACCCGTTGCCGGCCGCTTCACCCGCAGGCGCGGTGAAGGGCGAGGAGCCGGCGGGCACATCGCGATCGATGAGGCCGGTGTACCCCTGGTTGGCCGAGGCCAGGTCGTAGCGCACGCCGAGCCGCTCGAGCTCGGTGCGATCGACGAACACGATCTTGGCCTTGATCAGGATCTGCGGAGTCTTCCGGTCGAGGTTCTGCACGAACTGGATGATGTCCTCGATCCGGCTCCGGGTATCGGTGACAATGAGACTGCTCGACGCCGAATCACCCACCACACGGCCGCGGCCCTTGGTCAGCAGGGTCTCGACCGATTTGGTGATCTGACCGAGCGGCGTGTAGTTGATGGGCACCTGGCGCGACTCGAGCGGCTCGAGCGAATCGAGGGCTGCGAGCGCAGCGGGCGCATCCACCCGGATGATGCCGCCGGGCATCTCGGTGGCCGAGAGGCCCTGCGTGGCGAGGATCGCCTGGAAGGCCATGTCCCACGGCTGATTCTTGATCTCCGCCGTGACTTCGCCCTTGATGTCCTTGCCCAGGATGATGGTCCGGCCGCTGAAGGCGGCGAAGCCCGCCACGACGTCTGCGATGCTGGCGCGATCCCAGGTGACGGTGATGCGCGGCTGCTGGGCCGGGAGCTTGAGCCGGCCGGTTTGCCGCTTGAGTGAGGTGAGCTGCACTTCGGGACGGCCGTTGGACTCGACGGCGGCCGCGTCGCGGACCGGCAGCGCCACCACGTCGGCGACGGCCGCGGCCGCGGTGGCCGACGACCAGGATGCGAACTGCTGCTCGGCAGCGAAGCTCACCTTCACTTCAGCCGCGCCGCGATCGACCTGGTAGTCCTTGACCCCATCGAGGTGCACCACGATCCGGACCACGTCGGGCCGGAACTGAGAGTAGCGCAGGTTTACGACGCCCGCGCGCTTGATGCCGTCGTACGTGCCGCCGGCGGAATTCAGCGTCGCGCCGACCACGTCGAGCACGAGCCGGTTGGGCGCGTTCAGGATGAAGTCGCGCACCTCGACGGCGCCCCGCACGTTGACGACAACCTGGGCCCGCCCGGGCGCAGAGAGCACGCTCACGCCCGTGACCTCTCCGCCCACGGGACCCGCGGCGTGAACCGGGGTGACAGTCCCGAGGAAAGCGGCGGCCAGCATCCAACGATGGATTCGCATCATGGCGTGAGGTCCTCCTGCTTACGGAGCGAGAGAGTTTCCTGCCGTTCGTAGCCGAAATCCTGAATGGTGAACACGACTTCCTTGGGACGGATCTGCGTCACCCGCAGGCGGCCGAGCTGATCGCCGACCCGCAGCTTGTGGCGCTTGGCTTCCTTGGTCTTCTCCCGCAGAATCGCGAGGCTGTTTCCCGAGTAGCGCAGGTCCTCGTAGATCCCCACCAGCTGGAGATCGCCGAGCTCCGGCCCCGCGTGCGCGGTCTTGATCAGGGACGCGAACGGATCGCGCGGCGCGCCGGCGTACGCGAACGTTTCGCGCAGCAGCGACGCCTCGGACGACGTCAGCGAGTCGGCCGCCGCCGTATCTTCGGGCCGTGGGGCCGCGGGGGCGGGCGCGCCGGCGGCCGACGCCACCGCTTGGGCAGCCGCCGGCGTAGCAGCCATGACTGCCATCAGCAGGCCGCTCCAGAGATTACGTGCCACTGGGCGCTCCTTCCGTCGCGTCAAGCGTGTTGGACTTCACGTAGGTCCTGATCTGCAGCTTGGCTTCGAGCAGCGCCCCGCTGGTGTCGCCCAGCGCCTTGGCGGCCGTCTGATTGGCCGCGGCGATCTGGATGTCCTGTGGAACGATGATGCGCTGGAGGCTGGCGACGTCGGCCAGCCACTCGCCGATTTGATCGTAACGGCCGATGACGGCCAGGTTGTAGCGATGGGTATCGAAGGGCGCGGGCCCTGCCTCCACCGGGAGCGGCACCACCTGCGCCAGCGTCACGCCGCGGATCTTGCCACGGGTGGAGATGTCGTCGAGCAGGTTCGGCACCTCGTTGCGGTCCGGCACCAGACGGCGCAGCAACGAGAGACTGGACCGGTAGCTGTCGAGCCGCTTGCGGAGGTCTTCGACGGTGCCGCGCGCGAGCTCGGCCTTGGCCTTGGCAGTCTCGCCCTCGAGCTTGGCGATCGTGTCCTTCACCGCCTCCACCCGCACCGTACGCGCCGAGAGGCCGGGAAAGCCGGCCACCTCGAGGCCCGCGTAGCCGATGTAGCCGGCGCCGGCGGCGAGGACGATCAGGAAGATCGGAGTCGTTTGCGAACTGGAGAGCGCCATGGCTTACCTCACCGACTGACTGAGCGGGACGGTTCGGATGTAGGCCGAGTCGGCCTGCCGGTACGTCGCACGAATCTGGAAGGCGGTGACGGCGCGCTCCTGTTCCACCACGGTCTGCGCGCTCACCGGCGTGACTTCAGTGATCCACGGCGACGCCTCCAGGTTCCGGAGGAACCGGGTGTACGCCTGGATGTCCACCGTGCGGCCGTTGATATCGAAGGTCATGGCCATCGGCGCGGCCGTGGTGTCGGCAGCCTTGGTGGTGTCCGGCTTGCCGGTCGGCGGCGGCGGGACCGCCGCCGGCACGCCGTTCGAGCCCTGCGCCATACCGGCGACCTTGAGGTCCACGAGCCACGTATACGCCGGCAGCGCCTTGGTGACCTCATCCATCACGTGAGGCCAGATGTAGCGATCGCCATCCACCGTCTTGATGGTGGCGATCTGGCGCTGAAGCGAATCGCGAATGACTTCCTGCTTGCGCTTCTGCTCGAGGAACGTCTTGAACCGCTTGTGCTCGGCGCGGGTATGCTCGAGCTTCGGCTCGAGGGCGCTCAGCTCGGTGGCGGTGCTGATCCAGGTCCAGCCCAGGAAGGCGAAGACGATCGCCCAGGCGCCGACTGCGCCGAGCAGGAGCGGATCCTTGACCCGCGCACCGGCGCCGCGAAGGCTGTCCAGCACGCCGGCGAAGGGTGTGCCCCGGCTCCGCTTCCGCTTGAGCCCCGGACGAAGGTTG
>DASSUE010000375.1:0-21145 GCA_035707305.1 Gemmatimonadales bacterium | reverse complement strand
CGGGGAAGACGAGGGTCTTCAGGCGCTGCGCGAGCCGGCCGGCCTGCTGGGCTTCTTCGAGCGAGGTGATGAGGTCCCCGAGGGTGCCGTAGTAGACCCGCCGGCCGCTTTGGGCGGCGGCGATCGCCAAACTGATGGCCAAGTGGGTTTTGCCGACGCCGGGCGGCCCGAGCAGGATGACGTTTTCCCGCCGCTCGAGGAAGCCGAGGGTGTGGAGGCTTTCGATCTGCTCTCGCTTGAGCGAGGGCTGGAAGCTGAAGTCGAAGTCGGCCAGGGTCTTGACCACCGGCAAGCGGGAGGAGCGCATCGCCGCGTGGAGTCGCCGCTGATTGCGGAGCGCGATCTGCGCCCCGAGCAGCGCCTCGATTGCATCGGCCGCGGTGCCCTGGCCCGCGTCGACCGAGGCCAAGACGGCGTCGAGGGCTTCCAGCGCACCGGGCATCTTGAGATCAGCGAGCTGGGCCCGGAGCCGATCCCGCCGGGAGAGCGGGGCCGCTTTCATGGCGCGCCGCCCGTGAGCTGGGCGTAGACCCGGAGCGGGCGATGCTCGACCGCGACCGCGGGGACCGCCGTGGACCTCGGCCGTGGTGGCGCGACCGGCGGGAGGAGCACCAGCGAGCAGTACGGTCGGGCGGCGAGGGCTGGAGCGTGGGGCGCTCGTCCCGCTCGAAGCGCTCGACCGGCCGCTCGAGCGTCGTCGCATGGCGGCGCACATTGGCCACGGTCGCCAGCCAGTGCTCGACTTGGGCCTGGAGATCACCATCGCCCGCGAAGCGGCGGCCGTACAGGAAGCTCTGTCGCAGGTAGCGGATCGGCCGCTCCACCTTGCCCTTGGTCTGGGCCCGGTAGGGCCGGCAGGCGCGGGGCCGAAAGCCCCAGTGGTGGGCGAAGCGGAGGAACTCCGCATTGGTGACCAGCCGCCCGCCTTCGAGCCGCCCGTCGCGGGTGATGACGGCCTTCATCTGGTCGAACAGGAGCTCCCGCGGCACCCCGCCGAAGCTGGCGAAGGCGGCCTCCAGACCGGTGAGCAGGGTCCGGAGATCCTGGCGCAGGACGAAGCGGAGCCAGAGGAGCCGGGAATAGCTCAGGACCACGAGGAGCGCGTAGCGCACGCCCCAGGGCAGGAGGAAGCGGGCGAAGTCGACTTGGGCTTGGTGACCCGGGGGCGTCTCGAAGCGCACGAGCTCGGCGATCGGCGGCACGGGGCGCAGCCGGCGCACCAGCGCCCGGAGCTGACTCACGCCACCTGCATACCCCGCGGCCCGCACTTCGGCGAAGAGCCGGACCCCGGTGAGCTCCGGATACTCGGTGAGGCGCTCCTGGAGCAGCGGGACGTAGGGGTCGAGCTTGCTCGGCCGCGGCGGGCGAGGGCGGTAGCGGACAGCCTCCGCGTCAACGTCGCGCTCCAGGTCCCCGGCGCGGATCCAGCGGTGAATGGTCGAGCGATCGAGGCCCAGCCGCTCGGCGATCGCGGTCTTGCTGAGCCCGGCCTCGAGATAGTGGCGCAACAGCACATGGCGCTCCGATCCGTACACGCGCGCCTCCGCACGAGGGGAGACGCAAGGTGACGCCACGATCGACTGACCGGCGGGTCAGCGACCCGAACAGGACGCCGATCTGTGGCATTTCCACCCGGCGGATCTGAGGAGTATTCACTCGGCGCTAACATCATCAGAGCTTCCGGGGCATGGCCGCGGGGTCACGTGGTCCCGAGTGGCAGCTGGATACACCCTCTTTCGCGCCGCATGTGGTGACCGATGAAACGCTCTGCCAGGCGGTAGTGGACAGCTTTAACGCGCGCATCTCCTGGGCGCCGCCCCGCGCCCGGGTCACGCTCTATTGGCTGACACCCACTCGCTACGGACTGGTGCACCGCGGGCGGAACCAGAGCTACACGGTGCTGGATACTGCGTTCCAGTCGCTCGGGGGCCAAGTCGAGCTCGACTGAATGTGGGGGCTGCGGCCTAACCAGCGCATGCAGCTGGCGGGCGCTCCTGAGCCGGTCGCCTCGCAGCGACCGACCTTAAGGCGCAGTTCTAAGGAACGTAGACTTCGCATCTGCGGGGCTTGCCGCCCGCAGCTGATGCGCGATCCGTTAGACAGCGCCGTTGGTGTCCCGTAACTTTGCAGCATCCCACGAGCGAGCGGCTCCATGCGCCACGAGTTTACAGCGGTCTATGAGCGGGGCGACGACTGGATCATCGCCTACTGTCCGGAGGTTCCCGGTGCGAATGGCCAGGGGCGAACGAAAGAGGAGGCCCGGACAAGCCTGGCCGAGGCGCTTGTTCTCATTCTTGAAGACCGGCGCGAAGAAGGGCTGCGCGGGGTGCCGGCAGGAGCGGAGAAGGAAGTCATCACGATTGACGTTCAGGCGGCGTGAAGCGGAGCGCCCTGCTTCGTCACCTCCGACGGCATGGGTGCGTGCTGAAACGCGAAGGTCGGTCACACTCGCTCTGGCTCAATCCCAATTCAGGAGCCGTGGAGGCAGTCCCGCGGCACACGGAGATCCCTGACCTTCTTGCGCGCAAGATCTGCCGCGGCCTAGGGGTGCCGGAGCCCCTGTAGGACAACGCGCGGTATGAACATCTCAGTTGATGGGTAACAGTTGTTATCACCTGATGGGTGACACGTGTCGTTCGCGCTCGGTGCGCCCCCTGCGATCGTGAATGCGATAGTCGCGTTCATCGAGCCAGCCCAGGTGCACCGGGCCAAAGAAGACATTCCAAGTCCCTGAGGTGAGGGGCTCGAGGCCCACCGGCAGAGTCGCGAGAATGTGGGAGACGTTCACCCAACGATGGTTCCAGCGAATGCCGCCGTTGGTTGCGACGCGCCCCAGCGGGCCGCCCGGCAGGAGGCCTGACCATCAATGCCCGGGCCGATCCCCCCGGGTGTGCAATTCTCGTCGGCGAAAGTGTGCAATTCAGATCGGCGCTGACAGCCGTCCCGATTCGGGAGGCCAAGCAGCTCGTCATTGTCGGTCAAGCATGGAAGTCACAGGACGAAGCTGAGGCGGCAGGACTCCGGGCCAAGCATGCTCTAGCGCTGGCGCTGGCGAGTCTTCGAATGGGGGCCGATCTCGGCGACAAGAAGAGGGGCAGCTTTTTGTACCGGGCCGCTCTACAGATGATTGAGCAGCAGTTTGCTGTCCGTGCTCTAAACGACGTGCACGGGTTGATGACTTATGAGGCAGACCCGGCGCCACGTTTTGCCTCGGTTGAGCCGCCGTCCATTCTTCGAACCATGCAGCCAGCGCGTTTCGTCCGAGCGCTTGAGCGAGGCTACGCGAGTGGGCACGTTCCTACCGAGTCGGAGTTCCTGGCCATCGAGCTCTACAACGGTTCGTTCTTTGAGCGTTCCCCACGCGCAAGATTTCTCACTCTGGTTATGGCTGTTGCGGCCTTGATCGAGTTGCCGGATCGTCGACAGGAAGCCCAGGAGCACGTCTCGCTGTTGATTTCGCAAACTCGCGATTCAGCCACGCTGACGCAGCGCGAGAAGGACTCGCTCATTGGAGCGCTGAGGTGGCTACTGAAGGAGTCCATCAGAAGGAGCGGCATGCGCCTAGCAGAGGAGCGTCTTGGCAACCGAGAGTACATGGAACTTTCGGCAGCGGCATTCTTCGACCATTGCTACGATCGTCGTAGCCGCATGGTCCATGGTGGTGGCGTGAGAGGTGACGAACCAATCGTCGGAGCAACGGGAGCGTCGTTGGGAACCTTCGTAGCCGACTTGATTGGCGGGTATCACCTCGGGTTTGACGCCTAACCAGGCGTGGGATCTGTTAGGCGGACGCTCTCATAGGGAGTCGGTCACCTGGCCGAGACCCGCTGCCAGGGCGTAACCGCCCTAGGTCCGGTCTCGCTCTCTGGGGTGTTCCCGTGGCATCCATCTACTACCCTTGGACTTAGGTAACCATGCCCTTCGAAATGCGTCTCGTCCAACGCGGCGCGCGCCTGCGCCGGAGTCCATTCTTCGAGGCCACGCAGCGCCTCGGCGCCAGGGCGTACACAGTCTACAATCACATGCTCTTTCCGATCGGCTTCGCCGATCTTGAGGAGGAGTACTGGCATCTCACCCATCATGTCACGCTGTGGGACGTCCTCGGTGGAGCGGCAGGTCGAGATCACCGGTCCCGACGCCTTCACCTTCACCAACATGCTTACGCCGCGCGACCTCAGCCGCTGCGCTGTGGGACAAGGCAAGTACGTCGCTATCATCGCCGATGATGGCGGCATTATTAATGATCCGGTCCTGCTCAGGCTGGGAGAGAATCACTTCTGGCTCGCGCTCGCCGACAGCGACGTCCTGCTCTGGGCACGCGGGGTGGCGCTGAATTCGCGCCTTCACGTGGAGATCGCTGAGCCCGACGTCTGGCCGCTCCAGATCCAGGGCCCGAAGGCGACGGGGGTCGTGCGCGAGCTCTTCGGCGACCGCGTGCTGCAGCTCCGCTATTACTACTTCCTCGAGACCTCCCTGGATGGAATCCCAGTCGTGGTGACGCGCACGGGATGGTCGGGTGGTGGGCTACGAGGTCTACCTGCGTGACGGGAGTCGCGGAGATGATTTGTGGGAGCGCATCATGGAGGCTGGGCGCTCCTATGACATCCGCCCCACGGGGCCCTCGGACATTCGCCGCATCGAGGCTGGCATCCTCAACTGGGGAGCGGACATGGGCATGGACGACACCGTATATCAGGTCGGGCTCGACTGGCTCGTCGATGACGGCAAGAACGCGAGCTACATCGGTCGCGACGCACTCCGGCGGATCAAGGCCGAGGGCGTTAAGCGCAAGCTGGTCGGCATCGAGCTTGAAGGCGACCGTCTCGAGTTCAACACGACCAAGTGGCCGGTGACGGTGCAAGGCGATCCGGTCGGCCGGGTCACCTCGGCCATCTGGTCGCCGCGGCTCAGGAAGAACATCGGCTACGCGATGGTGCCGGTGGCGCACACCTCGCTCGGGACGCAACTGCGGGTGGAGATCCCGGCTCTCGGCTCGCGGAGGGCGACCGTGGTGGGGAAGCCATTCGTCGATCCGAAGAAGGAGATCCCGAAAGGCTGAGGACGAGTCCGCTCGGGGCCGATGGCTCGCGCACAGTCTCCTCGCGCTGCTGGTCGTCCTGGACCGTCGCGCCGCCTAGCCCGCGCATGCAGTTGCCAGGCCGACCCCGTGCCGGCTTCCACTCGGGCAGCACCCTCGGTCAGTGTGCTGTGGAACGTGCGCCGGAAGCGCACGTGCGCAGCATTCATGACGAAGCGGTAGCCGGGGACACTTGAAAGGACTTGTTCAACGTCCGGCGGATCAGGTCTCGTCCGAGCTGGTCCGCGCGCCATCATGGCACCAGGCGGAGCTGGCGTGTTTCGGCACAGCGCGTATCGAGTTTTTGTTGCGGATCGGCAAGAAATTGGCGCGCCAGCCCTGCGGCACATAGCCAGTAGTAGTTGTAATCTTTTGAGGTGTCTGAATCACTCATGGGCACCTGACCATGCTGGCCATTCTTGAAGACGACATTCCTTGCATTGGCATAGAGCATCGCGATCTCATATCCGGCAGGTCCTGACTGGGATGCGTCCAATTCCCCGGTAAAAACGAGCTGCGGCCCGTCATAATAGACATGGGTGTTTTCAATCGGATCGGCTCGCCCCGATGGCCATAATGCGCATCGTTGCAGATAGTAGGCCCCCTGGTCTTTTCCAAAAAGAGAACGAATGACTTCGGATTTGCCCGCCGCTTGCTCATATTCTTCCATGGACTCGAACGACTTCTCTTCGTTGCAGTCAACGGACAAGCTCTGCCCCCGGTGAATCCTGCCTTCAACCGGGAACGGGGTCGGCGTGTGGTCATTTAGCTCTGCCTTCTTTTGCGCAATGTCATGTTCCTGTGTCATCCTCTGCCTGATCTGGAGCATGAGCGCGCCGTCGCCACGAGCCGCCGCATCCATGTAAGTCAGGAGGCTCTGGATGCGATATTCAAAGGACAGATAGCCGCCAAATAACCAGTCGCCAATGAAGTTCATCGCCTCGTTATCATCGAGCCGCTCGCCCCCGATCGAAAGGGGCTGCTGTCTGAGCCGGGGAAGTGCGGCGAGGAATCGGCTTCGTAGCTGCGGAAACCTGGACGAGCATGCTGCGTCCGCCGCACATTTCGAGAATAGCTTATCCACGACAATTTCGATGCCGCGATAATCGCCGACGACCTCCTGGCCTTCAGGTAAGGCGGGCGCTTCGTGGATGATGGACCGGACGCTCGCCGGATAAAGACGAGCCATCGTGAATGCCAGCCTGCTCCCGTAGGATGACCCCCACACATTCCACCGCTTAACGCCCAATGTTTTTCTGAGCGCCTCTATGTCATTGGAAATCTGTACGCTGTTGTACTGTGAAAGATCGACCCCGTCCTTGATGAACTTGTCTCTGCATGCCTTCAGCCCATTCCAATCTGTCTGGGGGCAATAAAGCGCAGGAGTCGATCGACCGGTGCCCCGCTGGTCGAAAAAGACCCAATCTCTATCAACAACGATCTGATGGATGCCTGGCCTCGTGACGAGCATCTCTGCATCGATCAGGCTCGTCCCTCCAGGCCCTCCGTTCAGGTAAATGAGCGGGTTTTCCGGATCAACGTTCTGTGGAGCTCTGACCACCATGAAGGCAATCTCGATGGATCGACCCTTTGGATCCTGGTAATTTTCGGGCACCTTCAGTCGACCGCAGGTGACTGGCAGCAGTGACTTACTCGAATCGAATGGGCAGGCGATCTTTTCCCATGAACCTCCGACCTGGTAAGCCTTGGCCGCGTTGAAGGGCAGGCTTGCCAGTATCGCCGCGCTCGCGATCACCCGCATCAGGTGACGGATCGCTCTCTGGGGTGGGAGCGGCCCACTGGCACGAATCGTCATCATAGTTTCGCCTCCAAGCTCGGCTTCCAGTTCTGGACTTCTTATTTCGCGAGTACCGTTTCCTCCGTGGTCTGATCCATCCATCACGACTACGTCATGAATGTGCAACTCACGTCGACCTTCGATCGTACGCGTCGTCGACCGAGTTGGGCCGTGGCTTGAGTACGAATCGCTCCTCGACGTTAGGTCCACGGCGTCAACTACCGCGCCCTAATCCGAGAAGCCAGGGCTTCCAGGTGAGACACTGCCCGGCGCGAAACGGTTGCGTAATGGGTCCGTGACTTCACCCGAGACTGAGCCTCCCGAGCGGCTCGCGCATCGCTCGCCGGCCGTTATGCCATTGAGCGCGAACTCGGCCGCGGCGGCATGGGCGTCGTCTACCTCGCGCGCGACATCCGGCACGACCCCCCCCCGTCGCGCTCAAGATCCTCCTGCCCGGGGTCGCCACACACTCTGCGCTTGAGCGCTTCCAGCGCGAGATCCTCCTCCCAGCGCGGCTCCAGCATCCGCACATCCTGCCCGTACTGGACTCCGGCATCGCCGGCGGGGCGGGGGCCGAGCGGGCTCGAGTGCACCGGCCCTGCGATCCGCTGGTCTACCTCCCGTCCGGCGACTACTTCAGCAGCGTCACCCCGATCGACAACCACCGCGCGATGGCCGAGTACGAGCGCGGGCTGCGCCTCGCACCCGACGACGTGGAGCTGCTCAGCGCCGTCGCGATGACCGGGGTCCGGCTCCAGCAATGGGACGGCATCGTCCCGCGGCTGACGCGGGCCCTGCGGCTCGATCCGCGCTCGCCCACGGCCGCACGCCGACTGGCGACGGCACACATCTTCCTGCGGCGCTTCGACCACGCCGATGCGGCCGTGGACCGCGCGATCGCCCTCGCGCCGACCAGCCCGCAGATGGTGCTGCTGAAGGTGATGGTGCAGCTCGGCCGAGGCGATCTCGTCGCAGCACGCCGCGTGGTTCGGGCGGCCGCCGAGCGGATCGACGACACGACCCTGCTCGCCTTCCTCGTTACGTACCAGGATCTCTACTGGGTGCCGGACGACGCCCGGCTGTCGCGGGCGCTGCAGCTCCCCCCGGAGGCATTCGACGGGGACCGCGGCGTATGGGGCATCGTCCGCGCGGAGATCCATCATCTTCAGCGTGACGAGCGCCGCGCCGCCCTTTACGCCGACTCGGCGCGGGTTGTGCTGGCGGAGCAGAGCCGTGCAGCTCCCGAAGACGCGCAGCGCCATGTGCTGCTGGGCCTGGCGCTGGCGTACCTGGATCGGAAGGCGGAGGCTATCCGGAAGGGGCGGCGCGCGGTGGAACTGCTTCCGATCAGCCGTGACGCCCTGCGGTCCCTATGTGCAGCTGCAACTTGTGCGGATCTATCTGCTGACCGGCGAGCCGGCGTTCGCGCTGGATGAGCTGGAGCCGCGGCTCCGCGTGCCGTTCTATCTGTCGCCGGGCTGGCTGCAGCTGGACCCAACGTTCGATCCAATTCGAAAGCAGTCACGTTTCCAGCGGCTTGTGTCGCAAGATCCTCAATGACCTGCCGAGTAGAAGGCCTCGACTGAGTCTCCTCGGGCGATTCGATCAGCGTGAACGTCTCGAACAACTTCTGCTCCACCTCCTCCACCCACTGGGTGACCAGGCTCGCGGGGTGAGGATCAGGATCCGGGCGAGGCCGCCGACGGCGAGCTGCTTGAGGATGATGCCGGCCTCGATCGTCCTGCCGAATCCGACCTCGTCGGGGGACGGCGCGCCGCTCATCGGCGGCTGGAGCATCTAACGACGGGCGTCTTGTTCAACCTTCGAGGTGGCCGCATGTTATGCCAGCGTCCCACGGCCGGCATGTGAGCCGCTTATGCGGCGGCTCTTAGGTTAACATGTCCCGCCTTGGTTCCGAGCTGAGGTGAGCGGCGCGATTACTGGCGTGGGAACGAAAGGCTAAGAGAGCCGGCAGGCGATTCATGCGGAATGCATTCCTCCTGTATATGCCTCCGGGAAATCTTCAAGCGATGGTGCATTACGAGGACACCATAAAGAAGAAGGTCACCGTTCAGCGGCTCGCAAAGTTCATCCCCACAGAACTCAAATCCCGTCTGATCTCCATTTTCGGAGGTAACCCGATCGCCGTCTGGGGTTCGGAGGCCGGCCCTCGTAACCGCAGCATCTTCGAGCGGATGACGGAAGGTGACGACGTCCTGATCGTCGAAGGTGCCTCCATCAAGCTCATGGGTAAGATTGCCGCGAAGGTCGCCAGTCCAGCCCTCTCGCGCGAGCTCTGGAAACCCCTGACGGGGAGCGGCAACACGACTTGGGAGCTGATCTACTTCATCGCGAACGCCAGAGAGCTCGACCTGCCGTTTTCCGAGCTCTGCGGGCTACTCGGTTGGCGGTCCAACTTCCAGCTCCGGGGGCTTACCACAGTTGCACCCGCCAGGTTAAGCGCGTTCTACGAGAGGTACGACGATCTCTACTCCGTTCTCACCCGGCTCCAAAAGGGTGAGCCAGTGTCTCAGCTCGGCGCCACCCCGACCGAAGAGTTGAAGCCGCGCCCCGACTCCCCGGACCTCGTGGAGCTCGAAGAAGAGGATGTGGAAGAGGTTCTTCGGAGTGACCTGGTCTCGGATCACGTGCGGATGCAGTGGATGCTGGCGAGGCTGGGGCTGAAGGCGGGCGAGCGGGTGTGGGTGCCAGCGGCAGATCAGAAGCGACTTCGGAAGAATTACGGCTTCGAGTCATTTGATGAGGAGTTCACCGCTGGGATCGACCTGCCGCACTCATACGTAGAGAACATCGACGTAGTATGGAAGCAGGAGTTTCGAATTGGCGCTGCATACGAAATCGAAAACTCCACGTCCATCTATTCGGGTCTATTGAGATTTGCGGACCTCACCATCCTCGCTCCTAACACGACCTACCCGATGTTCGTCGTAGCCCCTGCCAGCCGAAGGAATCGGCTCCGGGAACAGCTGCGGCGCCCCGTGTTCCAGGGACTCAAATTGGGTTCAAAGGTCCACTTTCTCTCGTACGAGCATGTTCAGGAAATCGATGAGTTCTTCGCGGCATCAAGCACCGGCCTCAGTGTTGATCTCGTCGTCGGAAAGTCGGAGTTAGTGGCCTGAGGCTGGGACTTTTTCGGACTGGAACGGGGTCCAATACGGCAGGGTGTTCAACCGTTGCGACGCTTCACCGCCGGAGTGCTCCGGCACAACATCGGCATGCCCGGTGCGTCTCCGGCTCTCGACCCTCTCCCCTTTCCGGAGTCTGGTCGCGGGTTAGACTGAGAGTCGGGCGATGGGGTCGTGCTCGCGTCCGTCGCCTGCCCGGCGTCGCCTACTTCAACGAGGTCGACCGCGGCGGACACTTCGCGGCATGGGAGCAACCGGCACTTTTCACGTCGGAGCTCCGCGCGGCGTTCAAGCCGCTGCGGTAACCCCCGAAGTGCACGCTCGCCGCTCCATTCATCCAATCGCAAGGCCGGAGATGTTCGCGAGCCGCTTGAGGAGGCCGTCGGGGCAGAACGTCACCTCGATGACGCCGTCCCCGCCGTTGCCGGCATCGATCCGCACCGTTCGCAACCGCGTCCCGGCCGGCTCGACCAGGGACGTGAAGTAGTTGGTGACCGCCACCAGGCCGGTAATCGCGTCGCGCGTGTTCTTCTCCACCTTGTCTCTGGCCATGTCGATGGCGATCGCCAGGCCAGGCATCGCTCCCGGCACCGCCCAGGCCCAGAACGGCACGCTGATGTTCACGCTGATCGACTCACCCGTCGCCACCAACGCACCATCCAAGACGGTGAGCCCGAAGCTCACGTCCACGTCCACGTCGGGATTGACGAAGTAGTCGACCTCATACCCCAGGCGTAGACTGAACGCGATCTCGCCGGGTGAGAGCGTGACTGTCGGACCAGCGTTCCTGAAGTACACCTTCGGGATCTTCTGGATCTCGCCTGTGAGCAGCCCGCCGCACGTGACCCTCGGCTTGAGGATCGGCTCATAGGAGCTGCAACCGGCCTCATCCACGGTGACCGTGACGCTGCCGAGCGTCCGGCTCGCCTCAACCGCGTGCGCGCTGAGGCGATACGAGGTGGCCCGGATGGGCTGGAAGACTTTGCTGCCGGTCCTCGGGACCGGAAGAGAGCCAAGCCGGACCTGAAAGCCGGACGCCGGCCCCTCCACTTCCCAGCTCAGGGTTGATGCGCCGAATGGGCCAATGCGGTCCGGTTCGGCCTTGAACGACACCAGTCGAACTTCGCCCAGGACGTCTGCGCCTGCGGCCCTGCTGCCTCTTAAGACCGGCAGCACGAACGACTGAACGCCTAGGACGATCGGTTGACCGGAGCAGTCTTGACGCTGTTGCCCCCGTTCCCTACCGTAGCAGCCCACTCCTCGACCGCTCCGAGCCGCTCCATGACTCGCTGACCCCGACCGATCGCAGCTCCCGGAGAAATCCCAATGGCCACTGCTGCTGCAACCCCCACCACGAGAATCGTCCGAGGCGCCTGCCCCCAGGACTGTCCCGATACCTGCGCCTTCCTCTATCACGTCGAAAACGGCCGCCTGATCAACGTCACCGGCGACCACGAGCACCCGATGACGCGGGGCGGGCTCTGCGTCAAGCTCAACAACTACGCCGAACACCATTACAACCCCGCTCGGCTGCTCCACCCTCTCCGGCGGGTCGGCCCCAAGGGCAGCGGCCAGTTGGAGCAGATCACCTACGACGAGGCCCTGGCCGAGATCAAGCGGCGCTGGACCGACATCATCCAGAAGTACGGCCCCCAGGCGATCATCAACCACTGCTACCTGGGCAACCAGGGCACCCTCAACGGGCTCACCAGCGGCGACGCCTTCTTCAACCGGCTCGGCGCCACCATCGGGGAGAAGTGCTACTGCGAGTCCGGCTCGTCCACCGCGTGGATCATGACCGTCGGCCCCACCGGCGGCCTCGACGTGGAGAGCCTAGCCTACGCGAAGTACATCATCGTCTGGGGCATGAACATGATCAGCACGAACCTGCACGGCTGGCCCTTCATCCTCGAGGCGAGGGAGAAGGGCGCCAAGGTCGTGGTGATCGACCCGGTGCGCACCCGCACGGCCAAGGCGGCCGACTGGCACGTCGCCATCCGCCCCGGCACCGACGGCGCGCTGGCGCTCGGCCTGATGAACGTGATCATCGCCGAAGACCTGGTGGACCATGACTACGTCGCGAACTACACCCTTGGCTACGAGGAGCTGAAGGCCCGAGCGGCGGAGTTCCCACCCGAGAAGGTCGCCGGGATCACCGGTATCCCGGCCGACGACATCCGGAAGCTCGCCCGTGAGTACGCGACCACCCAGCCCTCCGCGATCCGGCAGGGCGTGGCCATCGAGCGCTCACCCGGCGGCGGCGACGCCGTCCGGCTGGTCACCTCGCTCCCCGCGCTGGTCGGCGCCTGGCGCCACGTGGGCGGCGGCACCGTCGAGATGCCGATCTGGGACTTCCCCTTCAACTTCGACTTCATCCAGCGGCCCGACTGGATCAAGCCGGGCACCCGGGTGGTCAACGAGCTCGACCTGGGCCGGGCGCTCACCGGCGAGCTGGGGCTCGACCCGCCGCTCATGTCGGTGTTCATCCACAACTCGAACCCGGTGTCGCAGCAGCAGAACGCCGGCAAGCTGGTCGAGGGGCTCAAGCGCGAGGACCTGTTCACCGTCGTGAGCGAGCTGTTCCTCACCGACACCGCGCGCTACGCCGACATCATCCTCCCCGCGACGCTCCAGGCCGAGCAGTACGACCTCCAGGTCACCTGGGGCCATCTGTACGTCATGCTGAACCAGCCGGCGATCGACCGGCCCGGCGAGTGCGTGCCGAACGTCGAGATGTTCCGCCGGCTCGCGAAGACGATGGGCTTCGACGACGACTACTGGTCCATGACCGACGACGAGCTGCTGACCCGGATGTACGACTGGAGCTCCCCCGCGATGCAGGGGATCACGCTGGAGCAGCTCAAAGAGAAGGGCTGGATGCGGCTCAACGTGGGACTGCCCCACGAGCGGGCGCCACACGCACACGGCAACTTCAAGACGCCGTCGGGCAAGTGCGAGTTCAAGGCCAGCGCGGCCGCGAACGGCAACTTCGTCGTGCCGGTCTGGCGGAACGGCTACACCGAGAAGCAGTCGGGCGAACCGGTGGATCCGGTGCCCAACTACATCCCGCCGGTCGAGGTGGGAGGTAACGGCGAGTTCGCGCGCTTTCCGCTCAACCTCGTCTCCCCCAAGCCGCACGCGTTCCTCAACTCGCAGTACGCCAACGAGCCCGTGCAGCAGCGCCGCCAGGGCGAGCAGTTCGTGCTCATCCATCCGAACGACGCCGCCCGCCGCAACATCAAGGACGGCGACTACGTGCGGGTCTTCAACGACCGCGGTGCGTTCGAGGGGCGGGCCGAGGTGAGCACCGACGTGACCGAGGGACTCGCCTGCGCTCCGCTGGGCTACTGGCCCAGCCTCAACCGGTCGAAGTCGGCGGTGAACTTTACGACCTCCTCGCGGCACTGCAACCTGGGTGGAGCGGGCACCCAGTCGGACAACCGGGTCGAGATCGCGAGGATCTGACCTGGCACCAGCGGCGGCTCTCGTCTTGGCTGCCTGTACCCGCGTGCTTACGCGAGCTGCTTGCGCCTGGTCTGGATGAAAGTGCGCGGCGACGCACGACCCTCCCGCCGCCCCGGTCGATGTGAATCCCACCATTCGCCCGCGTGTGCTGCGGTCCACTCGCCGTCGGTTCGAACGCGGGCGAGCTGCGCGGCCAGCTCGTCCGCCGTCTGCGGGCGTGCCTCGGGCTCTTTCGCGAGACACGCGAGCACGATGCCGTCGAGATCCGGCGGCACGGGGTACTCGGAGCCGCGCGAGGGTGGTTCGGGTCGCCGCTGGACATGCATCATCATCGTCTCGACCGCCGTGCGCCCCTTGAACACCGGAGCGCCAGTGAGGAGCCAGTAGGCGACGCAGCCCACGCTGTAGAGATCGCTCCGCCCGTCCACGTCTGCCCCGCCCATGGCCTGCTCCGGCGACATGAACGCCGGCGTGCCCGCAGCAAGGCGCTCGCCGGTAAGGTCATCGGGCCCATCGTCCGACACGCCGCCGTGCTTCACCAGCCCGAAATCGAGCACCTTGATGAAGTCCACCTGACGGCCATAGCGGCAGACGTACAGATTGGCGGGTTTGATGTCCCGGTGAATGAGACCCGCCTCGTGAGCTTCGGCCAGCGATTCGCAGATCTGCTCCAGGAAATACAGCGCTCGCTCCGGGGGGACCGGGCCGAACCGCTCGACCAGCTCTTCCAGATCGAACCCGTCCAGCAGCTCCATCACATAGTAGAACGTGCCGTCGTCGGCCACGCCGAAGTCGTAGAGCTCCAGCGTATGGGCGGAACGCATGAGCGCCGTTGCCTGTGCCTCCCGCTCGAACCGCTGCAGCATATACCGGCTCTCGGCCGCCGTCGCGCCGAGCACCTCCGGCCGAATCAGCTTGATCGCCGCAGGGCGCGCCAGCATCCGGTGTTGCGCCCGCCATACCTCGCCCATCCCGCCCTTGCCCAGTGGCTCCACCAGGCGGTAGCTCCCCATTTCGCGGGCCTTCCGCACCGCGGATCCCAGTTGGTTCACGACGCGGGAGCCGACGTACACCATGAGCGCCACGACGACGTAGGGCAGGACGAGACTGAAGAAGAACTCGATCGGGTCGAGGGGTGCGTTGACACCTCGGGCCATGCCGGCAGCGTAGACCAGGGGCACCGTGCTGAGGGAAACCACCGCCGACGTGCAGGCGATCCTCGGCGGAGTGGGTATGACCACGCCGAACAAGAGCACCCAGGCGGCGACCCACGAGAGTCCCCTGTACCCCTCCGGCACCCCGAAGTACTCAACGGCGGCGATCCCCACGCTGCCCAGCACCTCGAACGCAAGGCCGATCCACACCTTGACGCGGGTTGACAGGCCGGGACGCGAGGCGATCGCGGCGACCGCCAGGGCGCCTCCGATGGAGAGCACGGCCGGCAGCAGCAAACGGGCTGGGTCGCCGAACAGCTTTGCCCGATCTTCCGGGACCAGCAGCGCCGGCAGCAGGCCTTCCACGAAGTAGGCCAGCGCATACACCAGCGCGAGGACGCGGAGCCGCCGCACCGCTTCCGAAAGCAGGTCCGGCGGCAGGCCCCAGGAGCTGCTTCTCCTGGCGGCGGGCGCTCCCGCCCCCTCGGCCAAGATCAGCGTAGCTTCGGAATCCACGTCCCTCACGGTGCCCCGCAGCGCCGCTGCATCGAGCCAATACGCGGCGGTTCCTTCCGGGGTGTCAAGGTGCCGCCCGGCGTTGCCGCTTCAACCGATCCCTTATCGATTTACTGGCTAGAGAAGGTCTTAAGCACTCGACAAAGGTCGCTATCCATGGCACGCACGGATGACGACTCGGTGACCAGGCTGGAGTCGTGGCCGACCCGCCTGGCGCGCTGGGGTTTCAACTGGTTTCCGGCCTACCGCGGCACCGGTGCCCGCATCACCTACATTGCGGCCGACTGGGGCGAGGTCCGCATCCGGCTGCCATTGAGTTGGCGCACGCGAAACTACGTGGGCACCATCTTCGGCGGGAGCATCTACGGCGCCGTGGATCCGATCTACATGGTCATGCTGATCAAGGCGCTCGGGCCGGGCTACGTTGTGTGGGACAAGGCAGCCACCATCCAGTTCCGCCGTCCCGGCCGCGAAACACTGCACGCCACTTTTCGGCTGCGGGAGGAGGAGCTCGCGGCGCTGCGCGCGGAGGTGGACCGCGCGGGGCAAGCCGAGCGGGAGTTCACCGTCGAGCTGGTGAACGCTGCGGGCGAAGTGCACGCAACATGTCGCAAGCTGCTGAGCATCCGCGCGCGAACGGAGGTCGGGTAATCGGCTCACGCGCTAAGGCCCGACGGTGAACGTGTTGCTGGCCTGCCGGAAGGACCCGGCCGAATGGCCAGGCGGACGAGCTCAAGAATCTCGAGCTTCGCTTCTACGCCGCGAGCTGAGATCTCGCGTCAGGCTGTACGAGCCCGCCTGGTCGCCTGATGGCCGAAGGATCGCCTTCTCGGGGCTCCGGGGCAGGTTGCGCCACATCTACACAATGACGCCCGATGGCCGAGACATCGTTCAGCTGACCAGCTTCGTGATCGGGTCGGACCAGACCCCGGCTTGGTCGCCTGACAGCCGCTGGATTGTCTTTTCGCGCGACTCAGCAAGCGAGTTCAACCTGTACATCGTCAGCGCTGAGGGCGGCGTGCCACGCCGCCTAACGAACGCGCGTGCGATGGACTTCCGGCCCTCATGGTGACCCCGATGACCAAGAGACTGCTCGTGTGTCTGGCGCTCATCGGCTGCGGGTCCTCCGGCTCGACCGGACCAACCCCTTCGGTTGGCAGGCTTAGAGTAACGATTACACCGGAGGTGTTGACGGCGAACGTAACCGTCGCGGGCCCGAACGGGTACATGCAGGTGGTCACCGGGACCGCGACACTGAGCGACCTCGCGCCCGGCAGCTACAGCGTCACTGCGACTTCGGTTACTGGTCCGCACCCCGTGGTGGGCACGACCGACTACACGCCAACTGTAACCGGCGGTGCAGCCACGGTGACCGCTGGGAGCACGGCCGAGGCGACCGTGACTTACGCGGCCCTACCGGGCGGCAGCGGAGCGCTGTGGGTGGCGAACCTCGCTGCCTCGACCGTTGTCGCCTTCGAAGCCGAGCGGCTCGGCGCGAGCACGGGTGCCGCCGCAACAATCAGCATCTCAACGGGGGACGTCCAGTACGGCGCGGCCTTCGATTCGGACGGCGATCTCTGGGTCGCACAGACCTCGGCAGACCGGGTGGCCGAGTTCAGGGCGAACACGCTGTTGGCAAGCGGGAATCCAGCGCCCGCCGTCGTTCTCAGCACCAACGCCGGTTCGGTCACTCCTCCCACCCCGGCGTCGCTGGAAGCCCCGGTCGGCCTCGCCTTTGATGCGGCGGGAACCCTGTGGGTCTCCAACTATGAGAACAACACGGTCGTGGCATTCGCGCCGAGCCAGCTCGCGGTGAGCGGTACTCCAACTCCCGCTGTGACGCTCACCGCGAATGCACAGTCCCTGAACCAACCGGCCGGGCTTGCGTTCGGTGCGAACGGGAGCCTCTGGGTCGCGAACACGCTTCAGAACACGGTCGTGGCCTTTGAACCGGGACAGCGGGCGGCAAGCGGAGCGCCCGCGCCTGCGGTTACGCTCAGCAGCACCGGCAGTTCGCTGTCGGCTCCTTTCAGTCTCGCATTCGATGCCGGAGGCAGCCTCTGGGTGGGGAACTTCAACAGCAACACTGTAGAAAAGTTCACCCCATTTCAGCTGAGCGCGAATGGGGCCCCTTTGCCGGTCGTCACGCTATCCCCAGTCGGAGTTTCCCTCTATCCGCCAGTCGCGCTGGCCTTCGACGCCAGTGGCAATCTGTGGGTCGCCAATCAGCTCGCCCAAACCCTGGTGCGCTTCACGACATCACAGCTGCACACCGGTGCTCCCATCCCGGAGGTCATCGTGAGCGGCATTTCGCTCGTGAGCCCGGCCGCCCTCGCGTTCTATCCGCCTACGGGGACAGTCCGCCACTAGTCCCTGCTTGGATGCTCGACTCCGCGATCGTCCCCCGATCGACCCTCTTCCTCGAGCCGGCCCGGCTCGTCGCTGCGGGGACAGCCCTGGTCTGACGTCCTCCCCCCAGCTCACGCGGCGCCTGCCCTCGATATCGCGACGGTGTCCCACACGCTGATGAACAGCGCCGCGATCAGCGGGCCGAGCACGAACCCGTTGAGACCAAACACGGCGAGCCCGCCGAGCGTGGAGATCAGCACCACGTAGTCGGGCATCCTGGTGTCCTTACCCACCAGGATCGGTCGCAGGATGTTGTCCACCAGCCCGATGACGAGCACCCCGAAGAGGATGAGGATCGTCCCCTTCACTACCTCGCCGGTGGCCAGGAACCAGATCGCCACCGGAAGCCAGACCACCGCCACGCCGACCGCGGGGAGTAGCGACAGCACGGCCATGAGCGTCCCCCAGAGCACCGGCGCGCGGACACCCAGGATCCAGAGGATCAGTCCTCCTAGCGCGCCCTGCACCACCGCCACCACGAGATTGCCCTTGAGCGTGGCGCGCACGACCGTGGCGAACCGCTCTGCAAGGGTTCGCTGGTGCTCGCTGCGGAGCGGAGCCGCGTTCCGGATCCTTTGAGCCAGCGCTTCACCGTCGCGAAGGAGGAAGAACAGGAGATACAACATCACGAACAGGCTCACGATGAAGCTGGCGGCGTTCTGCCCCAGGTTGAGCGCCTGGGCGGCGATGAGTTGGGCGCTTCGCGTCAGCAGATCGGAGAGCCGCTCCTCGATGCGGCCGAGACTGGTCAGTCCTACACGGTCGAGGAAGCGGACGACCCAGTCGGGGAGCGCCGAGAGTACCTGCTGATAGAACCGGCCGACGTTGAGCTCGCCGGACTGAATCCTCTCGTACGTACTGACAGCCTCCTGCACCAGCAAGCCGCCGAGGACGGTGAGCGGCAGGATTACCAGCACCAGGATGATGAGCACGGTGATGAGCGCGGCGAGGCTGGGCCGGGTCGGCATCGAGCGCAACAGCTCGCGATAGAGGGGCCGGAAAACGATTGCGATGATGACGCCCCACAGCACCGTTCCATAGAACGGAAGCAGGATCCAGAGAAACGCCACCGACACCGCGATGACGAGGATGAGGAAGCTGCGGTCGGCGAGGGCCGGGGCTCGCGAGCTGTCGGGCGGCGTCATACCCACTCCGGGGGTTCTGGCTGCACTATAGTAGCTACCACGCCTCCCGGAACTCCCGCTTGACTTGTGCGATCCGCTTCTCGTCCCGTTTGTAGAAGGTCCACTGCTTGATCTTCTTCGGCCGGATCAGGCCTGCCTGCACCAGGATCCTGAGGTGTTCGCTCGCGGTCGGCTGCCCCACGCCGAGCTTCTGCGCGATGAAGATCCCGCAGACACCGTCCGTGACCAGATCGCCGTCCACCTGAGGCGGGAAGTGGGCCCGCGGATCCTTGAGCCAGCGGAGGATCGCCAGCCGGCTGTCGTTGGCCAGTGCCTTGATGACCTGGGTGGTCACGGCCGCTCGGCCCACCGCCGCTCGATGTGCTCGATATAGCGCGCGGGGAAGCGATGCTCCCGCGCCGGGCCGAGGACGTGCTGGATGTAGCTGTCGGACGGCGGGGGTGGAGTCGGGCCCCACGCGATGTACACCAGCGCTGGGAGCCTCTTCCCCGCGCCGGTCCTGACGATGACCGCCTCGGGCCGGTAGCTCGAGACCCACCCTTCGCCGTACAGTCGCTCGAGCTCCGCGTGGGTCGCGGTGGCGAGGAGCCCGTACACGCTCGTCCGGGGCCCGGCCGGGGCGAGCGTGGCGAGCGGCGTGAACCGGATGTCGAACGCGGGCAGGCGCGCCACCGCGAGATCGGTCGGGGCGTACCCCCGCGCCGCGAGCAGCGCCCGGTCCATGAACGAGCCGTAGAAAAACACGGCGACCCGGCGCTCCGCCATCTCAGCCGCTCCCGCGCTCGTCGTCGAGCTCGGCGATCAGGTCGATCTCGACGCACGACCCCAACGGAATCTGGGCGACTCCGAACGCGCTCCGCGCGTGGGCGCCGGCCGGCCCGAACACCTCCTGCAGGAGCTCGGAGGCCCCGTTCGCCACCAGATGCTGCTCGGTGAAGGCAGGCCCGCTGTTCACCAGCACCAGCAGCTTCACGATCCGCTTCACCCGCCCGAGATCGCCGCCAGCGGCTGCCTGAAGCGTGCCCAGGAGATCGATCGCGATGCCGCGCGCCGCCGCCCGCCCTTCCTCGGTGCCAAGTGAAACGCCGAGCTGCCCGGCCCAGGGCTTGCCATCGCGCTTCGCGATGTGACCGGACAGAAAGACCAGGTTGCCGCTTTGCACCCACGGCACGAACGCCGCCACCGGTGCGGTCGGAGGCGGCAGCATCACGCCGAGCCGGGTGAGCCGCTCGTATACGCCCTTCGCGATCGTCCGTCCGCTGCTCGACTGTTCCACTTGCCGCACCCCCGAGCTGTGCCTATGGCACTTCGCCAACTAACGTAGTACTGTACGGGCGGACACGGCAACCATCCGGGGGCGGCAGGTGGAGCTCGCGATCAGTCGCGCTGAGATCGAAAAGACCTACCCGGTGATCGCTCCCCGGATCCGCCGCACTCCGGTCGTGTCGGTGAGCGCCGCCGAGCTCGGCCTCGCCGATTTTCCGCTCACCTTGAAGCTGGAGCTGCTGCAGCGCGCCGGCTCCTTCAAGATCCGCGGCGCGTTCACCAACCTCTTGCTCCGCAAGGTCCCGAAGGCCGGCGTCGTAGCTGCATCCGGCGGCAACCACGGCGTGGCGGTCGCGTTTGCCGCCCAGAACGTGGGAGTGCCGGCGCGGATCTACATCCCCAGGGTCGCGTCGCCCGCCAAGGTGGAGCGGATCCGCTCCTCCGGCGCGGAGCTCTGCATCACCGGCGACCGCTACGCCGACGCGCTGGCGGCCAGCGAAGTCTGGGCGGCCGAGTCGGGCGCGCTCCCGGTTCACGCCTTCGACCAGCGGGAAACGCTGCTGGGACAGGGAACGGTTGGCCTCGAGCTCTCGGCCCAGGCGCCCGACCTCGACACGTTGCTGGTGCCGGTGGGCGGCGGCGGTATCATCGGCGGCATCGCCGCGTGGTACCAGGGCGGGATACGGCTGATCGGCGTGGAACCGGTGGATGCCCCCACGCTCACCGCTGCGCTCGAGGCGGGGCGCCCGGTGGACGCCCCCACCGGCGGCATCGCCGCCGACTCGCTCGCGCCGAAGCGGGTTGGTGAGCTGACGTTCCCGCTGGCACAGCGGTACGTCGATCGCGTCGTGCTCGTCACCGACGACGACATTCGGCGGGCGCAGAGCGTGCTCTGGAGCGGGCTTCGCATCGTGGCAGAGCCGGGCGGGGCCGCGACCGTCGCGGCGCTCCTGGCCGGCGCGTACCGGCCGAAGGCCGGCGAGAAGGTCGGCGTACTCCTGAGCGGCGGGAACACCACGGGAGTGAGCTTCGAGGGGAGAATGAGTCCGGCCGGCGCCTCTCCACCTGAGATGCAGCCGGCCGCGACTTGACTGCGAGAGACGCTACGCGTTCTGCATCTGCGCGAAGAACGCCTCCTGCCCCTGCTGGATCTGCTCCGGCGTCAGATC
>DASSUE010000374.1:0-5597 GCA_035707305.1 Gemmatimonadales bacterium | reverse complement strand
TTACCCGTGGCGATGCCGACCCGTCCCTTGCCGTCGCCCACCGCGACCAGCGCGTTGAACGAGAACCGGCGACCGCCCTTCACGACCTTCGCGACGCGATTGATGGCGATGACGTTTTCGACCATGTCGCTGGCGTGCTCGCGGTCGCGGTCGCGGCCGCGGCCGCCCCGATCGCCTCGCTCACCGCCGCGCCCGCGGCCCCCACGCCCCCGGCCGCCGGGACGCTCGCCGCCGGGCCGTTGTTCGGTTGCGCCTGCTTCGCTCGCCCCCGCCCCCGCCCCCGCCCCCGAGGGCCGTCCCGCCGTGCTCTGCTCGTCCGCCATCTAGAACTCCAATCCGCCCTCGCGCGCGCCGTCGGCGACGGCCTGCACGCGACCATGGTAACGATAACCGTTGCGGTCGAACACGACGCTGCTGATGCCGGCGGCCTTCGCCTTCGCCGCGAGCAGCTTGCCGGTGGCCTTGCCCCGCGCCACCTTGCCGCCGCCATCGACCTGAATGCCCTCGCTCTGGTCGGTCACGCCGACCAGCGTCACGCCGCGGTCGTCGTCCACCAGCTGCGCCGCGATGTGCTTGAGCGAGCGGAAGACGACGAGCCGCGGCCGTGCTGCCGTGCCCGCGACCTTCTTGCGCACGCGGAGGTGACGCCGGAAGCGGCGGTCTCGACGGGACCGCGGTGCGTGAATCGACCGCATGATTACTTCGCTCCTGTCTTGCCGGCCTTGCGCCGGACTTGCTCGCCCTGGTAGCGGATGCCCTTACCCTTGTACGGCTCGGGTGGACGCACCTGCCGGATCTCTGCGGCTACCTGCCCCACGAGCTCTTTGTCCGGCCCCTCGATCTTCACCACCGTGTTGTTCTCGACCGAGATCTTGATGCCCTTGGGCGCCTCGTACTTCACCTGGTGCGAGAGTCCGACGATCAGGTTCACGCCGTACGGCTTCGACTCGGCCTTGTAGCCGACGCCCTGGATCTCGAGGGTCTTGTGATAGCCCTTGGAGACGCCGTCAACCATGTTCTGCACCAGCGTGCGGGTCAGGCCGTGCAGCGCCTTGTGCCGGTTCTCATCGCTGGGCCGCGCGACCGTGACCTGCTCGCCCGCCACCGCCACCGCCATGTCGGGATGAAGCCGGCGGGTGAGCTCGCCCTTCGGCCCCTTCACCGACACCGTGTGGTCGGTGACGGCCACGCTGACGCCCTTCGGAATCGCGACAGGCTTCTTGCCGATACGGGACACGCGTGCCTCCTACCAGACGACGGCGAGCAGCTCGCCGCCCACCCTGGCCGTCCGCGCATCGCGATCGCTCATCAGCCCCTTGGGCGTCGACACGATCGCCATGCCCAACCCGTTCCGCACCCGGGGCAGCTCGCGGCACTTCACGTAGCGGCGGAGCCCCGGCGTGGAGACCCGGCGCAACTCGCGGATGACCGGCTGGTCGTTGTGATACTTCAGGTACAGCCGGAGCATCCCATGCCCGCCGTCGTCGAGATTCTTGAAGTCGGCGATGTAGTGGTTGTCGCGCAGCAGCCGCGCGATCTCCAGCTTCAGCTTGCTCACGGGCATGTCCACGCGCCGGTGCCCCGCCGTGCAGGCGTTCCGGATACGGGTCAGCATGTCCGCAACGGGATCTGTCAGACTCATCCCCTATCCCTCACCAACTGGCCTTGCGCACGCCGGGGATCTCGCCCCGGAGCGCGAGCTCGCGGAAACAGATGCGGCACAGCCCGAATCGGCGCAGCACGGCCCGGCTCCGGCCGCAGCGCTGGCAGCGTCGCACGGTGCGCACCTTGAACTTGGGGGTCCGCTTGGCCCGCTCGATCCAACAGGTCTTCGCCATGAACTCCTCGTGTCTGCCTAGGCCACTCTCGCCGGGGTCTCGCCCCGGAACGGCCACCCCAGCTCGCGGAGCAGCGCCATCGCCAGATCGTCTCGGCTCGCCGAGGTCACGATCGTGATGTCCATCCCGTGGATCTTTTCGACCTTGTCGAAGTCGATCTCGGGAAAGATCATCTGCTCCTTGATGCCGAATGTGTAGTTCCCCCGCCCATCGAAGCTGCGGCTCGGCAGCCCGCGGAAGTCGCGGATGCGCGGCACCGCGAGCGTGATGAACCGGTCCAGGAACTCGTACATCCGCGCTCCGCGAAGCGTCACGGCGCATCCGATCGGCACGCCGGCGCGGAGGCTGAAGTTCGAGATCGCCTTCTTGGCGCGCGTGATCACCGGCCGTTGCCCGGTGATCGTGGCCAGCTCGTCCGCCGCCGCCTCGAGGGCCTTCGGGTTCTTGGCGCCGTCGCCCATACCCACGTTCAGCACCACCTTCGCGAGCCGGGGCACCTGGTGCGGGTTCTGGAGGGCGAACTCCTTCTGGAGCCGGCCGCGCACCGTCTGCTCGTAGTAGATCTGGAGCCGCGGCTTGCCTTCGGCGGCCTTGGGTGCCGGATCGGTGGCGCCGGTGCCCTTGGCCTTCTCCTTGCCCTTGGGCTGAGGCTGTGGAGGCACCTTCGGAGCGGTGCCCTTCCCGCCCTTCCCGCCTTTTACGGCTTTACCGTCTTTCGTCTCGTCCGCCATTTACCGCGTCCTCGGAATCGGCTGCCCCGACTTCACCGCGATACGCTCCACGGTGCCGTCCTTGTCCTTCTGCCGGCGGATCCGGGTGGGCTCCCCGGTCTTGGGGTCCACCAGCATCACCTTCGAGTGGTGCACCGGGGCCGCCATCGTGATGATGCCCGATTCGGCGCCCGGCTGGGTCGCACGACGGTGCCGCTTCACCAGGTTGATCCCCTCGATGATGACCCGCCCCGTCTTGGGCAGCACCCGGAGCACCCGGCCCCGCTTGCCCTTCTCGTCGCCGGAAATGAGCTGCACGGTGTCGCCCTTGGTAACGTGGAGCTTCTGTCGCACCGGCGGCGCGTGCCGCACCCGGCGAGCCTTCTTGTACACCAGCGGTTTCATGCTACAGCACCTCCGGCGCGAGCGAGACGATCTTCATGTACTTCTTCTCGCGCAGCTCGCGCGCTACGGGGCCGAAGATGCGCGTCGCGCGCGGCTCGCCCGAGTCACTAATGAGGACCGCGGCGTTCTCGTCGAACCGGATGTAGGAGCCGTCCTTGCGCCGGGTCTCCTTGGCGGTGCGCACGATGACGGCCCTGGCCACGTCGCCCTTTTTCACCTGCCCGGTCGGGATCGCGTCCTTGATCGCCACCACGACCTGGTCGCCCAGGCCGGCGTAGCGCCGCTTGCTCCCCCCGAGCACGCGGATCACCAGCGCCCGCCGGGCGCCCGAGTTGTCCGCGATGCGGAGAATGCTCTCTTGCTGGACCATGGCTACTTCGCTCGCTCCACGATCTCGGTGACCCGCCAGCGGACCGTCTTCGCGATGGGCCGGGTCTCCATGATTCGGACCGTGTCGCCGGCCTTGGCGTCATGGTCGTTGCGTGCCTTCACCCGCTTGGTCCGCGTGACCTGCTTGCCGTAGGTGGGATGCGCCACACGGCGCACCAGCGTGACCACGACGGTCTTCTGCATCTTGTCGCTTGCGACGACGCCGACGCGGGTCTTCCGCCGGCCTCGCGCCTCGGTTGCGGTCTGGTCCGCCATGGTCAACCCTGAGTCTGGCCCGCGCGCTCGCGCAGGACGGTCCGGATCCGGGCGATGTCGCGCCGCAGGGCGCGGAACCGCATCGGATTCTCGATCGCTTCGGTGGCCGACCGGAACCGCAGCCGGAACCGCTCCTCGACCAACTCGGCCAGCTTCGACTCGAGCTCGTCGTCCGACTGCTCTCGCAGCTCGGTAGCTTTCATCGCTCAGCTCTCCTCCCGCTTCACGAAGCGGGTCTTCACCGGCAGCTTGGCGGCCGCGAGGCCCAGCGCCTTCTTGGCGAGGTCCTCGCTGATCCCTTCCAGCTCGAACAGCACCCGGCCCGGCTTCACCACGGCCACCCACCCCTCCGGGTTGCCCTTGCCTTTGCCCATGCGGGTCTCGGCCGGCTTCTTCGTGATCGGCTTGTCCGGAAAGATCCGGATCCACACCTTGCCACCGCGCTTCATCTCGCGGGTCATCGCCACGCGCGACGCCTCGATCTGCCGGTTCGTGATCCAGCCCGGATCCAGGCTCATGAGCCCGAACTCCCCGAACGCGATCGTGCTGCCCCGCTGCGCGATGCCCTTGGTGCGGCCCTTGAACGTCTTGCGGAACTTGATCCGCTTCGGCGCCAGCATCGCTCAGCTCCCCGTGCTGTAGGTCCGGCCGGTGAGATCCTCGATCACCTCGCCGTTGAAGATCCAGACCTTGATGCCGATGGTGCCGAACGTCGTCTTGGCCGTCGACGTGGCGTAGTCGATGTTGCCGCGCAGCGTGTGCAGCGGCACCCGCCCCTCGCGGTAGCCCTCGGTCCGGGCGATCTCGGCGCCACCCAGCCGGCCCGACGCGCGGACCTTGATTCCTTGGGCGCCGGTGCGCATGGCCGACTGCACCGCCCGCTTCATCGCCCGGCGAAACGAGATCCGCTGGGCCAGCTGGTGCGCGATGTTGTCGGCCACGAGCTGGGCCGACAGCTCCGGCCGCTTGATCTCCTCGACGTTGATCGCCGCGTCCTTGCCGGTGAGCTGTGCGAGCTCGTCGCGGAGCTTGTCCACCTCGGCTCCCCGCTTGCCGATCACGACGCCCGGCCGGCCGGTGTGCACCGTGATCGTCACCTTGCCCGGGCGGCGGTCGATGTCGATCCGCGCGATGGCCGCGTGGCCGAGCCGCGTCTTCAGGTACTTCCGGATGAGCTCGTCCTCCTTCAGGAGGGCCGGCATGTCCTTGGTGGCGAACCATCGGGACCGCCACGGCTGGACGATGCCCAGCCGGAACCCCGTCGGATGCGTCTTCTGGCCCATCAGTCGGTCTCCTTCGCCGCGACGTGGATCGTCACGTGGCTGGTGCGCTTGCGGATCGGGCTGGCGCGCCCCTGCGCCGCCGCGGTGAACCGCTTGAGCGGCTGTCCCATGTCCACCGTGGCGCGGGTGACTACGAGCGCGTCGGGATCGAACGCCGTGTTATCGCGGAGCGCCTGTTGCTCGGCATTGGCGACGGCTGAGCGGAGCGTCTTCTCGATCTGCTTGGCCGCCAGCTTCTTGTTGAACTTGAGGATCGCGTACGCCTCGTTCACGTCCTTGCCCCGAATGAGGTCGACCACGAGCCGCATCTTGCGAGGCGACTGCCGCACCATCCGCTGGATCGCTTGACCTGGCATCGGGCTACTCCGGCTTCGCCTTCTTGTCCGCCACGAGCTTCCCGCTGTGGCCGCGGAAGAGCCGCGTGGGCGCGAACTCGCCGAGTTTGTGGCCGACCATGTTCTCGGTCACGTACACCGGCACGAACTTGTTCCCGTTGTGTACCGCGAACGTGTGGCCCACGAACTCGGGGAGAATCGTGCTCGCCCGGCTCCACGTCTTCACCACCCGCTTCTCGTTGCGCTGGTTCAGGTGGCCCACCCTCTTGGCCAGGGCCTCCTGGACGAACGGTCCCTTCTTTACGCTTCGCGCCATTATTGCGTCGCCTTCCCGCGCTTGCGCCCGCGCACGATGTGCTTGCTGGACGCCTTCTTGTGATG
>DASSUE010000373.1:0-9335 GCA_035707305.1 Gemmatimonadales bacterium | reverse complement strand
TACTCGGAGATGAAATCGGCGAGGTCGAGGTTACTGCGGTGGCTGGTGGAATCGAACGCGACCAGCCGGGCGAGGAGGGCCTCGTCGGTCAGCTGCATGGGCGGAAGCTACAGCGGGCGCGACGCTCGACAAAGCCGCATGCGCGGCGATTCCTCCGCCACCGGTGGCCCCGACTTGCGCCCGGCGGTTCGGACCTTCAGCGTGGAGTATCCCAGGCAGGAGCGCCCGATGGACCGACCCGTGCGAGAGGCGAAGCTCCGGGCGGAGTATGTCCGGTTCTATCCCGGTTTGAACGCGAACGTATGGCTCCCGGCAAGTGAGGTGGCCGAGCACATCATCGCCGTCGTCCGGCACGAAGGAGGGCGCCTCGGCACGCACGGCCGGCTGATGGCCGAAGATCACTTCGAGTTCAGGGGCGGAAGGAGCGCGCCGGACCGGGCGGCGCGGAACGAGCGGCGGGAGGACCGAGCCGGTTCGCGGTAGCGCTCGGCGCCTCACCGTTTCGGGTCGTCGTCGCCCGCGTCGGTGGCGAGCTGCTTGCGACCTGACTGCCGGCCCGGTCGCTCGAGATCCGAATAGTCGGGCATCAACGTCAGCAGACCGAAATCGGTCTGGTTGTGGCTCTCGCCCGCCACCAGCTGTTCGTTGAGGTGCGCGAGGTAGAAGTCGAACGGATCGCTGGGGTCCTTGTCCACGATCTGCAGATCCGCGTCCGCCATAGTCAGCTTGCCGAAGCGCAGCATCTTGCCCCGGTAGAACATGTAGTTCGGCGCCTTCGGGTCGGACGGACGCAGATCGGTCTTCCGGCCCGGACGATCCGATCCGCCGAAGATCTGGCGGATCCTCGTTTGCTCCAGGACCACCCCGGTCAACGTCCCTTTGATGCGCGGAGGGGGCAGCAGGGCCGCGGGGGAGAGGAGAAAGTCGTTGTCGACGATCTCCACCCCGCGGCCCTCGCGCACGTGCACCAGATTGTCGAGCTCGAGGCCGAACAACCGCATCAGACTCCTCATGGGAATTCCTAGCACCTTCACCGAGGTGGGGTGCAGCCGGAGCCGGCCGTCGTCGGTGGTGGTGAGCTGCGCTCGGATCGTGAACGGAAGGTCGATTCCCTTGTGCAGCACTCCCTTCTGCTTGAGCTCACCCTCGTCGATGCTGACCTCGAGGTGCTTGAGCGGCGTTCCCTTGTAGTTGAAGACGTAGGTGTTGAGCAGCGCGCTCAGGCTCACGGGCGTGATCGCGATGTCCGCGGTGTCGATGGCGAGGACGAACGACGCGGGATCGTCGAACCAGGGCGGAACGCCCGGTCGGGTCGGCGTGAGCACTCCGCGCAAATGCCGGATTTCCAGCACCACCCGGTCGTCCACCCGGAAAAGTACGTTCCGCATCTCGGATTCGACCGGTCCTACCGGGGTGTGGCTCGCGCGCTCGAGGGCGGGCGCCAGCCCCGCCGAGCGAGGGGTCTGCGTCTCGGCGGCTGACGAACACCCGAAAAGCGCGCTCGCGATGAGCGCCAGGCGCGCCGCCTGCAGTCGCCGCCTCATAGGGTCCCTTCCTAACACCAATCCGGTTCTGACTCTACGTCCGAGAGGCCGCAACCCGCTGTGATGTGCGGCCCGTTACACGGTGTAACTGCCCCGTCACCGGGGGCCGGTCTCTCTCCGCTTCCCCAACGGAGATAGCCGTGAATCGCCCTCATCTCGTGGCGGCGGCCGGGAGCGCTGCTCCCCGGTTGTACGGATTCCGCGCTGACCTTCCCGCCGGACCCTCATCGGGCCCGCGCTAGCGGTGCACGCGTTGCAGGTGAGCAGCAGCCCCGATGCTGGACCGGGATCGAGTTCGAGGAGGACGAGGACGTCCCGGGCGGCCGCGACATCCAGGCCGACCTGCGGAACGTCACCATTGGGGAACGGATCGCTCGACGGAGGACGCCAGGCTCAAGCTTCGGGAAAAGGGAGCGGGCAACCGGACCGCGCGGATCGTAAACGCGACGGCATCCGGCAACGCGATCGGCGGGCTCAAGCTGCGCGAAGCCTCCAGCGGGGAGCGGCCAGGTCAGGCTCCAAGCGCTCACCGCCGACGGCAACGCCGGGGAGCGTCTCTCGGCGGAGGCGGGCATCAACGTTACGGAGCTACGGGCGCCTTAGCCAGGCTGCCGAGCCGCGGCCCCCGCGCCGCGGCGGATCAGATACGCGATCAGGAGCAGCAGCCCGAAGGCGCACACGATGACCGGCCCGGTGGGCAGGTCGTAGTGAAACGAGATCCAGAGCCCGGCGGCGGACGCGAGCGCACCGGCCACCCACGAGGCCAGCGCGAGCGTCCCCTGCCTGCTGGCGAACTGGAACGCGATCGCCGCGGGCACCACCAGGAAGGAGAAGACGAGCAGCACGCCGGCGATCGGCACCGAGAAGGTGATCACGATGCCGAACGAGAGGTAGAATAGGAAATCCCACCACCGAATGCGCCAGCCGTTTGCCAGCGCCGTCTCCGGCTCGAACGAGATGGTGAGGAAGCGGCGGCGCAGCATCCAGTGGAAGATGCCGATGGCGGCATAGATCACGGCCAACCGAGCGATCGTTGGCCAGGTGACCCACAGCAGGCTTCCGACCAGGATGTCCTTGATCGTCTCCCCGCCGCGCGGGGTGCGATCGGCGACGAGCAGGGCAGCGGCGGAGGCAACGACGTACACGATGCCGATGATGGCCTCCTGCGGGACTCGTCCATGGGCCGCGGTGCGGGTGAGGGCGAACAATGCCGCGCCGATGGTCGTGAACCCGAGCGCGTAGACGAACGCGGCGGTCGAATCGGGGGCGCTCCCGGCGAGAATGGCGACCGCGGAGCCCAGCGCGGCCATCTGTGCGAGGGAGAGGTCGACGAAGATCACCTCGCGCGCCAGCACGTGAAGGCCCAGGTACGAATGGATCGCCACGATGACGAGGCAGGCCGCCAGCGGCGGCAGAAAGAGGCCGAGATCCATGCTAGGCGCCCGCCTTGTCGGTGCGGGTGCCCCCGAGGGCGGCCGCCAGTGCGTGCACCCAGCTGCCGACCAGATCGAAATAGGTATCGGTGTGGGGCATTCCTCCCGCGTTCTCCGACACCACTACGCCCTTTGCGCCGGTCCGCTCGGCAACCCGCTGAATTTGGCGTCGGTCGAAATAGTTCGACGCGAAGAGCACCGGGATCTTGCGCTGACGCATCAGCGCGATGACCTCCTGCACGTGGCCCGGCGTCGGAGGGATGCCCGGCTTCGCCTCGATATACGTGACGCAGGTGACCCCGAACCGCGCGCTGAAGTACGCCCACTCCTTGTGATAGCACGCGATCTCTTTCCCGCGGAGCACCCGGCCTTCGGCCAGCCATCCGCCCAGGCGATCGCTCAAGGGTTTGCCCTGATACTGCTGGCGGGCGATGAAGCTGTCGAACTTGTCGCTCTCGAGGAGACTGAACGCCGTGGCGGGTGTGAGGATCCGAACCAGCTCGGCGCCGATCGTCGCCTCGAGTACGCGACGCTCGAACGCCTCCTCCCGCCGCTGGAAGTAGGCCGCGTCGGTCGGCGCCACTCGCTGCAGACCCGCGAGCACGTTCCGGGCGATGATGATCCCGTTCACCGGGTCGGTGTGGATGTGAGGGTTGCCGTCGGCGTGTATGTCCCCGGCTTCCCGACTCACCGACGCGGGAATCTCGAGCAGCTGGATGCCGCGGTAGGCTGCGACGTAGCCGGGTCCGTTTTCGGCCACCTTGCGGTTGCCTGCCCGGTCGAGCAACGCCGGCACCCAGAGTTCCAGATCGAGGCCGGTTGTGACGAAGAGATCCGCGTTGCGCAGCAGGGCGATGAAGCTGGGCTTCGGCTGCACGAAGTGGGGATCCTCGTCCCCCTGCGCGATGGCGGTGACGGTAGCCCGATCGCCGGTGACCTCGCGGGCGATCGCGGCGTATGTGGGAAGGCTGGTGACCACCTTGAGCAGCGGCGCCCGGAATCCGGGCGGGCCGGCCAGGGCGGCGATCAGGCTGAGTCCAGCGATCGACATCTCGCGATCCTTTCGCGTGCGTGCGTTCAGTATGTCTCGTGCTTGTGCGGACCCATGGCCCAGACCGCCTGCAGCGTCAGCAGGTTGGTCGTGCCCTCGAGGTCGCTGTTCCGGTGCTCGCCTTGGAGACGGAGGTACACGAATTCGCTCTGCCACCAGGTTATGGTCGGAGTGATTCGCCACTCCGTGTCGTCGGACCCGCGGGGCGCTTCGACGTAGTCGTACCGTGCTCCGAGGATCCAGCGCCGGCTGAGCCGCGCGCTGAGGTCCAGGAAGGTCCCGTAACGGCTGGTCGTGGTGCCCAGCTCCGTCGAATGCAGTCGGTATCCCTCGGCGCGGAACGTGATGTCGCGCCGGGTGCCCGCCTCGGGCGGCCGGTAGGTAAATCGAAAATCCACGCCCAGGAGGCGGCTGCGGAGGCCGGCGTCGGAGTTGTTCCCGCCGGTAGCGGTGAATCCGACCTGCGCGTAGCTGCTGCGCGTGAGCTGCCAAAAGTTTTGCACTCGACCCAGCAGGGTGGGTTGCCGGCCGCCCGCATACAGCGGCTCGCTCTCGGAGAGCGTGCCCTGGAGATAGACCTCGTGGGTGCCGCCGCCCAGCGAGACCGGCAGCGTGGTGTAGAGCGAAAGACCGAACCCTGACAGGCCCTCTTCCCCCAGGTATCGCTGGTAGACCAGCGGATACTCGGCCTCGGGCAGGGCGTGTAAGTGCCAGCGGTTTAGATCGCCGAGCGACTGGCGGAACTTGCCGCCATCGACCCGGATGCGGCCGGGGAGGCCACTGTAGTAGATGTAGCCTTCCTCGATCCCGATCTCCTGGTTTTCGAACGTGAGGAAGATCTTCGTCTTGGAGTAGGGATCGAGCGCCGACTGAAACGACAGCTCGACCTCGCGCAGCTCGGCGTTGTCGCGCTGCGGTCCTTCGGCGCGCGCGATGAGGCGGAGGTCGCCGGTGGCACTGATCTCGGGATTCAGGATGTTTGCGTTTCGCGGGCCGGCCGCGGGCGTCCGATCCCTCGGTGGCGCACGCGTGGTGTCGCCCGGAGCTCGCTCGGGCTCCGCGCCCGCAGCAGCGGCCGCGGCGGCGCGGATCGCGGCAAGGTCGCCGTCGGCGGAATCGGACGGCGCCGGCCCGGCGGCCGCAGCACCTGGCGGGCAGCGCGCGGCAATAGACCGCTCGAGTCGCTCGCCGAGCTGTCTCACCGCAGCGGCCAGCGCGCTATCCTGGCCGGGTTCAACCGGGGGGACCGCGACGGCCGGTCCGGTCGGACACTGGCCGCGCTCGAGCGAGTCGAGCCTGGCCGTCAGGCGGCCGACTGCACCCCGCAGCGAGTCGGCTTGATCCAAGCCGGCGGTGGCCGAGTCCGGCACCTGAGCGCCGGCCCGCACCGGCAGGAGCGCGAGCATCACCGGCAGCCAAAGGAATGCCCGAACGTGTTGGGACATGCGAGATCTCCGCGTATGGTCGCCGCCCGGCCGCGAGGTGGCGGCGGGGCGTGGAGCTACAATTCCGGCTGGGGCCGGAGGTTACGCGGCGAGACTTGGCGGAGCGCGGGGCTGCGGGAGAAGCCGGAGATCAGCGGGGCGGGGCGGACTCGGGTGGGCGGCCGGCTCCGGAAACGAGATCACCCCGACGGGCATGTCGAGGTGGAAGGGGGACAAGTGGGCAGCGAGGGGAAGGCCTGCACCCAAGCTGCAGAAGTCGCGGTGATTGTCGGAGCTCCGGGTGGCCTCGTAGTGGGGGATTCCCGCGTAATCCGCACCCGACCCGTGCGTCAGGGCGTCGACCACCGGCATGCCGCCCCCGCCGTTCAGAATCAGCGTGGTGAGCACCAGCGCAGTGAGCCGCGAGAGCAGGTCCCCCATCACGGTCTCAATATAGATCCCCCGCTGGCACCGGTGTCACAGGCGGTCGCCCTGGCGAGCGGCCGTCGAACGCCGGCGCCTTCCCGGTGCCCGCTGCAGGACCGACGCCGGCAGACCCTTCATGCCGAGGCGCGCCCGGAGTGCCGGACTCACCGGCCTACGGACGATAGCGCGCTCCATCTCGGCGTGACGTGCGTCGTCGAGCGACACGAGCGCCCGTGTCTCGCCTCCCACCACTGCCATGACCGGCACGCCGTCCTGATAGAGGATTCGGTTGGAGGCGAGCCCGGGGATGCGGTCGCCGGGTGTGATGACACCTGTGAGGTTGAGTGGGTCGGCTGCGCTCAGCGCGATCAACGTCCCGGGGCGGTCTCGCCGCCGCATGGCACGGAGCTCGGCCACCGCCTGCGGCAGAGCGAATTGCTCACCAGCCAACCCGGCGATGAACCGCCCCCCTCTGATCTCGCCGCGCGCTTCGAGGCGGCGGTAGACCATGAGCAGCTCGCGCCAGGGCGGAGCGCCCGCCTCGTGCTGCAGCAGTGCACGAAACACGACCCCGTAGCGAAGGAGGAGCACCTGAGCCCAGGTCGTCAGTGCGCTGGGCGTAGGCTGCGGTGAATCCTTGGGGCCATCCGGCCATCCGGCCATGGCCGTCCGGCCCTCTCTCAGCATCGCCCATCGACCCGCGCTCTCGATGCCGAACGGCACGGTTCCCTGGCGGCGCAGCCCGCCGGCCGGTGGCCTCCGCTTGCTCGACGGGATGACCAGCGCGCGGAGCCCGGCGAAGCTGTCGGCCGTGACGATGCCCGCGCCCGCCAACTCGGCCAGCCCGCGTTCCACTTGCGTCGCGAGCAGACCGGACGCGGCTACCATCTCGTGGAAGAACGACGCGCCCCGGCGGTCGAGCACCGCTCGCACCTGCCGGGCGTACTCCGACAGTTCGTCATCCGGTGGCGAGGGTGCGCCGGACAGCCAGTCCGCCGTGTGCTCCCGCAGGAACAGCGACATCGGCGTGGTACGAATCGGCGCACCTCCCCGCCCGCCGGGCTGGGACGTGGACAGCCGGCCCCACGCAACCCGGCCGCTGAGGCAGAGCGTGTCGAGCAGGCCCGGATCGTACTCCTCGCAGCGCGCGGCCAGGACGTCGCCCTCCCATGCCGAGGCGGGAACCTCGAACCGATCAAGCTGCTCGATGGCCTTCGCGAGCCCTTCCAGCCCCGCGACCCTGTAATCGGGGTCCAGGTGCTGCCAGCCGAAGAGGAACCGCATGAAATCTGCTGAGCTCACGGGCTCGATCTCCGCCCGGAGCCGGTTGAGCGTGTATCTGTGGATGCGGGCGAGCAGCCGCCGGTCAGCCCACTCGAGCGGTCTCGACTCGCCCGGCGCGACCGGCGTGAAGCTGCCACGGAGGACGACGCCTTCGGCCTCCAGCGCCACCAGCGCGGTCTCCGCCGCCGCGTCGGCGATGCCGAGCGGACGGGCCAACGCCGCGGCGGTTGCCGGTCCGACGATGCCGAGCCGGCCACGCAGCATCTCCTTCGTATCGCTCAGCTCCCCCACCCGCTCGGCTGCGACCCAAAGAACGGCCGCATCGGAGTTCGGCTGTACCGCGCTGGCGCGGCCGCTGGCGAGCAGCTCGACGAAGAGCGGAATCCACGAGCGACCGTCCCCGCCGGCGAGTCCTTCGGCCTCGGTGAGAAATCCCGAGGTGAGCAACGCATCGTGCAGCTCGTCGGCGTCCCGCACGTCGGGCCAGGCTTCGTCCCGAACCCGCGCGATCGCGGCGACATCCAGCGCGCCCAGATCTTCCGCCGTCGAAGGCTCGAATGCGCGCCGCGTGTACACCGCCTGGGCGCGACGTTCCTCCAGCGGCGCGTCGTCGAGAAACGCGTACGGCCGCGCGTTGAGGATCTCGGCCGCGAGCGGCGAAGGCTCCGGCAGATCGCGCGCGACGCAGCGGATCGCTCCGGAGCGAAGCCCTTCCAGGACGGTGATCAGCCGGTCGATATCCATCACCTCCCGCAGGCAATCGTCGACCGTCTGCCGCACCAGCGGATGGTTCGGGACCTCCCGGTCGCCCGGGATGTTTTCGAGGCATGCGGCCGCGTCGGGGAAGGCTGCGGCGAGGAGATCGTCCGCTTCCATGCGCTGGATCTGTGGCGGCACCCGGCGGCCCCCGCGGTTTCGGGGGATCGCGAGCGCGATGGTCGAGTTCCATCGCCAGTGGGTGCCGAACATCGGCGCATCAAGGAGCGCCTGCACCAGGATGTCCGCCACCGATTCCGGTTGGAGAAACCGGAACACATTGTCGAGTGGAAACGAGTGCTGAGGGCCCAGCGAGAGGAGGATCGCGTCCTCGGTCGCGGCGGCCTGGAGCTCGAAGTTGAACTGGCGGCAGAATCGCTTACGGAGCGCGAGTCCCCAGGCCCGGTTAACCCGGCTCCCGAACGGAGCGTGAATCACGAGCTGCATGCCGCCGGCCTCGTCGAAGAATCGCTCCGCGACGACGGTCTGTGTCGTCGGCAGCGTTCCCAGCATCCGCTTCGCCTCGCCGAGGTACTCGGCCAGCTGGAGCGCCGCAGGTTCGGCCGCGCTCCCGGGGCCAGCTTCGTTCTCGAGCCATGCGCGGGCACGCTCGCGGTCGGCGAGCTGCCTTTCGACCTGTGCGCGGAGGTCCGACACCGCCGCCGACAGCTCCGGGCTTCGTGCCGGGGCTTCCCCGAACCAGAACGGGATGCTGGGCGGCTGCCCCCGCGCGTCTTCGACCCGCACGGTTCCCTGCTGCACTCGCCGGATGCGCCAGGAGAGGTTGCCCAGCTGGAAGATGTCGCCTGCCATGCTCTCGACGGCGAAGTCTTCGTTCACCGTGCCGAGGAACGTGCCTTCGGGTTCGAGGACCACGCGATAATCCGCGTTGTCGGGGATCGCGCCGCCGGAAGTGATCGCGAGCAGTCGCGCGCCGCGCCGGCCTCGCACGCGTCCGTTGGTCGGATCGTGGTGCACCAGCGCGCCACGGCGGCCCCGGCGGGTCGTGAACCCCTGGGACAGCATCGTGATGACGTCGTCGAATTCCCCGCGGCTCAGCTCGCGATAGGGGTGAGCACGCCGCACGAGCTGGAACAGCTCCTCGACATCCCAATCCTCGCTCGCCGACTCCGCGGTCACCTGCTGCGACAGGACATCGAGCGGCTTGTCACGGGGCTCGAGGCGGTCGAGCGCACCACTGCGCACCGCGCGGAGCAACGCGATGCTCTCGACCAGCTCGTCCCGGCTCAATGGGAACAGCCGGCCCTTCGGCGTGCCCCGCACCGTGTGGCCGGACCGGCCGACCCGCTGGAGAAAGGTCGAGATGCGCCGCGGCGAGCCGATCTGACAGGCGAGGTCCACATGCCCGATGTCGATCCCGAGCTCGAGCGATGCCGTGGCCACGAGTGCCTGCAGC
>DASSUE010000372.1:0-5243 GCA_035707305.1 Gemmatimonadales bacterium | reverse complement strand
TGGCGGCGTGCGCCGCGCCGGCGGGGCAAGGCCCAGCGGGCGGACGCGAAACGGCCGCGCAGAAATCAGCGCGGGCGACGGTGCGTCCGGGTATCGACGTGCTCCTCGCTGACAGTGCCGCGCTGCTGCGCGACCGGCGCGTAGGGCTGGTCACCAATCAAACCGGTGTCGATGCGCGCGGCGTGAGCGACGTGACCCGCCTCCGCGAGGCTGGTGTGAACCTGGTGGCGCTGTTCAGCCCGGAACATGGGTTCCGCGGTGCCGCCGCGCCCGGGGCCCAGGTGGCATCGACCGTGGATTCTGCAACGGGTCTTCCAATCTACAGCCTCTATGGGCGCAACACGGCTCCTACGCGAGAGATGCTGCAAGGGGTGGACCTGTTGCTGGTGGATCTCCAGGATGCCGGAGCCCGGTACTACACCTACCTGGCGACGACGGTGGACGTCATGCGGTCGGCCGCGGAATTCGGGGTTCGGGTCGTCGTGCTCGATCGACCCAATCCGATTGGCGGCGCGGTGCAGGGGAACGTGCTCGATCCGGCATACACCTCGATGGTGGGTCGGATTGCCGTGCCCATGCGGCATGGGCTCACGCTCGCCGAGCTGGCCCGACTTGCGGCGCAGGATCTCAACCTGCCTCGACCTGGCGTCGTACCTCTTTCCGGCTGGACCCGGAGCGCGGCGCTGGACGCGACCGGCCTGCCGTTCGTCCCCCCGAGCCCGAACCTCAAGTCGCTCGAGGCGCTCTTTCATTATCCAGGGCTGTGCCTGTTTGAGGGGACGGCGCTGTCGGTCGGGCGGGGGTCAGACGCGCCGTTCGAGCAGATCGGGGCACCATGGCTGGACACGGCGGCCGTGCTTCGCCGGCTGAACGAGGCGAATCTTGCCGGCGTGCGGTTCCGCACGGTCACATTCAGGCCCCGGGCGCCGGGGGACAACAAATTTCCCGACACGCTGGTGGCGGGGATCCGGCTGGCCGTCACCGATCGAGCCGCCTACGACCCGACCCGAACCGCCGTCCATCTGCTCAGCCTGGTTCAGGCGCTCCATTCGGACCGCATCGGCTGGATCCCGCCGCATTTCGACCGGCTCGCTGGCGGGCCGGGATTACGCCAGTCGGTGCTGGCCGGCCGGGCTCCGGAGGCGATTGTGGCGGAATGGACGCCGGTACTGGTCGAGTTCAACCGGCGCGCGGCCGCCGTCCGGTTGTACCCCTGAGCGGGCCTGTTCTTTGCTGACCCCGATGGCGCGTGATTTGCCTCTCGACCGGCCTCGACTTCGCCCCCAGTTCCGTCGGGCCCGATCCGGGAGGTCGTCGTGTTCGCCAACCGCCGTCAGTTGTTCGTCCGTCAACACGCGGGCATCCTGAAGCTCACCGGCACATACGACATCATCGATCCCGCCAGCGGCCAGGTCATCGGCGCTGCCAGGGAGGTGCCGCCGGTCTGGGCCAAGTACCTCCGGCTCCTCGTGAACAAGGCGTTGCTTCCGACGACCGTGGAGGTCACTGAGACCGGCGCCACCGCCACCGCCGTCGCGCTGCACAAGGACGCCGGCATCTTCAGCAAGCGCGTGCGGGTCACCACCGGTGCCGGCACCGAGCTCGGCTACTTCCAGAGCAAGGAGTTCTCCCTCGGTGGGACCCTTCGACTCCACGATACCGGCGGCAAGCTGCTGGGTGAGGTGAAGGGCGACTGGAAGGGGTGGAACTTCAAGATGGTGGATACGCAGGGGCGGGAGCTCGGGGTCATCACCAAGAAGTGGGCTGGGATCGGGAAGGAGCTCTTCACCACGGCGGATCAATACGCGATCTCGCTCAGCGAATCAGCCACCTCGAACAACGGCCTTTCGACCCTTCTGCTGGCTGCCGGGCTGGCGGTCGATCTGATGTACAAGGAGAATTCGAACTAAGACCAGCGAAGACCCCTCACTGCATCGCATTCGGGGCCCGACCCTCCGCCGTTCAGAACGGCGGAGGTCTTTACTTGCCGGCCCAGGATCAGCCGGCGGATCACCACCGGCTTCATTGCCCTAAGCGGTTCTCACGGTTATCGTTTCCCGGCGTTCGGGGGGGCAGTACCCCCGGGCTTGGTGCCCACTCGAGGAGCGAGACCACGCTGAAGCCCCTGGACGCTCTCGAACGGCCGTTTTATTCGGCCGTCCGTCCGGTGGTGGACTGGCTGATCCGAAACGGAGTCCGGCCGAACACCATCACCACCCTCGGGACCATGCTGGTCCTGATCTCCGCGCTCGCCTACGGCTTTGGCCACGTCCGGCTGGGCGGGGCACTGCTGCTGTTGAGCGGACTGCTCGATACGCTCGACGGGCAGGTGGCGCGCGGGGGCGCCATGGTGACCCGGTTCGGTGCGTTCTACGACTCCACGCTCGATCGGATCGGTGACGGCGCCACGTTCATCGGGATCGGGGCGTTCCTGCTCACGGCACCCGACGTCGCCTACCGGGTGCCGGCGGTCATCGCCTGCATGGTGGCGATCCTGAGCTCGCTACTGGTGTCCTACGCCCGCGCCCGCGCGGAAGGGTTGGGGATGGATTGCAAGGTCGGGATAGCGCAGCGCGCCGAGAGGATTGTGGCGCTCGGGGTGGTCTCGTTCGTGGTGGGCGCCGGCCCCCGGGCGGTGCTGCTCGAGGCTATCGTCGCGGTCCTGGCCCTGGCATCGATCATCACGGTGATCCAGCGTTTCCTCTACGTGCATCGGCACGCCGACGTCGTATCGGTCGAACCGGTGCGCCTGGTTGAAGGCCGCCGTCCGGCGACTCTCGATACAATCGCGAAAGGATCCTGAATCGTGGTGGCGCAGACGGCCCGGCGTATCTCGCCGGCGCAGGGCAAGCTTGGAGTGTTGTGTGTGGGACTGGGTGCGGTCGCCTCGACCTTCGTCGCGGGGATCGAGAACGTCCGCCGGCGCAACGGCACCCGCCCGATCGGCTCGCTCACCCAGATGGGCACCATTCGATTGGGCAAGCGCACCGAAGGCCGCTCCCCCCTGATCCGCGACTTCGTTCCGCTGGCCGACCTCGACGATCTCGTGTTCGGCGCGTGGGACCCGATTCCGGATGACTGCTATACCGCCTGTGTACGAGCGGGGGTACTCGACCGTCACGATCACGTCGAGCCGATCAAGGACACCCTGCGCGCCGTGCGGCCGATGCCCGCTGCGTTCGACCAGCAGTATGTGAAGCGGCTCGAAGGAACCAACGTCAAGAAGGGGAAATCCAAGCGCGACCTGGCCGACCAGCTTCGGGCCGACATCCGGGAGTTCAAGCAGGCCAACGGGTGCAGCCGGCTGGTGATGGTCTGGTGCGCGTCGACCGAGATCTTCATCAGCCCGGGGAAGGTGCACGGCACGCTCGAGGCGTTCGAGAGGGCGATGGAAGCCGACGATCCCGCCGTCGCGCCCTCGATGCTCTACGCGTGGGCGGCGCTGATGGAGGGGGTCCCCTTCGCCAACGGCGCCCCCAACCTCACCTGCGACTTCCCCGCGATGGAGCAGCTCGCCAAACAACGCGGGGTGGCCATCGGCGGCAAGGACTTCAAGACCGGCCAGACGATGCTCAAGACCGTGCTGTCGCCGATGTTCAAGGCGCGCATGTTGGGGGTCTCGGGCTGGTACTCGACCAACATCCTGGGGAATCGCGACGGCGAGGTGCTGGACGATCCGGAGAGCTTCAAGACAAAAGAAGAGTCGAAGCTCGGCGTCCTAGAGCACATCCTGCAGCCGCATCTCTACCCCGAGCTCTACGGCAACCTCTACCACAAGGTGCGGATCAACTATTACCCGCCGCGGGGCGACAACAAAGAGGGCTGGGACAACATCGACATCTTCGGGTGGCTGGGCTACCCGATGCAGATCAAGGTCGACTTCCTCTGCCGAGATTCGATCCTCGCGGCGCCGCTGGTGCTCGACCTGGCGCTCTTCTTCGATCTGGCGCAGCGGGCGGGGCTGAGCGGGATCCAGGAGTGGCTCTCCTTCTACTTCAAGAGCCCCCAGACGGCGCCGGGCCTGTACCCGGAGCACGACCTCTTCATCCAGCAGACCAAGCTCAAGAACACGTTGCGGTGGTTGATGGGTGAGGAGCAGATCACCCACCTGGGCATCGAGTATTACCAGGAAGACTGAGCGCTGAAGTACTTCCATCGCACCCACCTGACGCCCGATGCGGTGCTGGATCGCGCCGCCGAATACTTCGGCGCGCGGCTCACGCCGGTGGAAGAGGCGCCGCGGCGGCGGCGGTTCGCCGGCGCCATCGGACAGGTGGCCGTCGCCGTCGAGGCCGAAGGCGGGCACTATACCCGGGTGACGGTGGAAACGAATCAGGTGGGGGAGAGCGAGGCCGACAAGCTCGCCAAACGGTTCCTCACGCTGGTGCACACGATGGCCGACCCCGGCCACGAGCCGCGAGGCGCGTACTGATCCTCATGAGGAGAAACTCGACGATGACGAAGTGGCGGACCTTGCTGGTCACGATGCTGCTGGCACTGGTAGGCGCCTCCGGGGCGGTCGCGCAGGAGCCGGCGCCCCATGCGGGAGGCGAGGCCAGCCTCGTACTGCCCGACCTGGGCACGGTCACCTTCTTCGGCGATCTGGACGGCCGCACCCTGCTGCTCGGCGGGCTCGTCGTATGCGCGCTGGGCCTCTTGTTCGGCCTGGCGATTTACACCCAGCTCAAGAATCTCCCGGTGCACCGCGCCATGCGGGAGATCTCGGAGCTGATCTACGAGACCTGCAAGACCTACCTGTTGACCCAAGGCAAGTTTCTGGTGGTGCTGTGGCTGTTCATCGGCGCCATCATGTCGTTCTACTTCGGGGCCCTGCAGCATTTCACGCTTGGCCGCGTCGCCATCATCCTGCTGTTCAGCATCATCGGCATCGCCGGCAGCTACGGCGTGGCCTGGTTCGGCATTCGCGTCAACACCTTCGCCAATTCCCGGACCGCGTTCGCGAGCCTGCGCGGGCTGCCGTTCCCGTGCTACGCGATTCCGCTCAAGGCGGGGATGAGCATCGGCATGCTCTTGATCAGCGTCGAGCTGCTCCTGATGCTGATCATCCTGCTGTTCATCCCCGGTGAATACGCGGGACAATGCTTCATCGGATTCGCGATCGGTGAGTCGCTGGGCGCCGCGGCGCTGCGGGTGGCCGGCGGCATCTTCACCAAGATCGCCGACATCGGGTCGGATCTGATGAAGATCGTCTTCAAGATCAAGGAGGACGACGCGCGCAATCC
>DASSUE010000371.1:0-2920 GCA_035707305.1 Gemmatimonadales bacterium | reverse complement strand
GACGGTCGTGGCGGATGGACGCCGGGCGCGCATCTCACCGCAGGCCTACTACTACCGTGGGGCGCTCGGCTTCCTCGGCGAATGGATCCGCTCGACACAGGTGGTCAACCGGGACGGCACGGTCGCCACACTCAGCGCCACGGCGTGGCAGGCGACGGGCTCGTTCGCGCTCACCGGTGACCAGGCGAGCTATACCGGCCTGGTGCCCCGCCGTGCGGTGGGCGAGGGCGGACTCGGCGCCGTCGAGCTCGTGGCCCGGTACGCCGAGCTCCGGCTGGACGACGAGGCGTTTCCGACGTTCGCCGATCCCGCCCGCGCAGCGCGGCGGGCGCGGGAATGGGCAGTCGGTCTGAACTGGTACTTCGAGCGCCGGGTGAAGATCGCCGCCAACTACATCCACACCACGTACACGGGCGGAGCCGCCACCGGCGAGCGGGAACGCGAGCATGCGATCCTGACCCGGTTCCAGGTCGCGCTCTGAGCGAGCCGATCGTCCACTCTCATCTTGGAGCAGTTCCGATGTCTCGTTTGATTTCCCGTTCACTCGCTGTGCTCGCGACGGTCGCCGAGGCGACGGTCAGCCAAGGCGTGGCCCAGCAGCGGTCGGCGCCTCGTCCGGTCACGCTCCTCAACGCCTCATACGATCCCACCCGTGAGCTGTACGACGACGTGAACCGGGCGTTCGCCGAAGACTGGAAAGCGAAAACCGGGCAGGACGTGACCATCCGGCAGTCGCACGGCGGATCGGGGAAGCAGGCGAGAGCCGTGATCGACGGGCTCAAGGCCGATGTGGTGACGCTCGCGCTGGCATGGGACGTGGACGAGATCGCGGCGCGTGCGCGGTTGCTCCCCCAGAACTGGCAGAGCCGGTTTCCCCACAATAGCGCGCCCTACACGTCGACGATCGTGCTGCTGGTTCGCAAGGGCAATCCCAAGAAGGTCAAGGACTGGGGCGACCTCGTCCGACCAGGCGTCACGGTGGTCACGCCCAACCCCAAGACCAGCGGCGGGGCCCGGTGGAACTATCTCGCCGCCTGGGGCTACGCGTTGCGCCAACCGGGCGGCGATTCCACCAAGGCCCGGGCGTTCGTGGCGCAGCTCTACCGCAACGTCGCCGTTCTCGATGCGGGGGCGCGGGGAGCCACTACCACATTCGTGGAGCGGGGTATCGGCGATGTCCTGATCGCGTGGGAGAACGAAGCGTTGCTCGCCACCCGCGAGTTGGGTGCCGACAAGTTCGAGATCGTAGTCCCCTCGGCGAGCATTCTGGCCGAGCCGCCGGTGGCTGTCGTGGACCGGGTGGCGGAGAAGCACGGCGCGCGCGCGGTGGCGCAGGCGTATCTGGCATTCCTCTACAGCGAGCCGGGTCAGGAGCTCGCGGCGAAACACTACTATCGGCCGCGTTCGGAAGCCGCGGCGGCCAAGTATGCGGCCCAGTTCCCGAGCCTGAAGCTGTTCACGATCGACGAGCTGTTCGGCGGGTGGCGCAGCGCTCAGGCCACCCACTTCGCGGACGGAGGCATCTTCGATCAGATCTTCCAACCGGGTCGGGCCTGAACCGATGCGACGCACCGTTCTGCCCGGATTCGGCCTCGCGCTGGGCATCACGCTCACGTATCTCGGCCTGATCGTGCTGATCCCGCTGTCGACGATCTTCGTCAAGAGCGCGACGGTCGGTTGGGAGGCGTTCTGGACGACGGTGTCGTCGCCTCGGGTCCTCGCGTCCTACCGGCTCAGCTTCGGGGCGGCGTTCGCCGGTGCACTGATCAACGCGATGTTCGGCGTACTGGCGGCATGGGTGCTCACGCGGTACCGGTTTCCGGGGCGCCGAATAGTGGACGCCCTGGTGGACCTTCCGTTCGCGCTTCCGACCGCGGTGGCGGGGATCGCGCTCACCACGCTGTACGTGCCGACCGGGTGGTTGGGGGCTCGACTGGCTCCCTTCGGCATCCAAGCGGCCTTCGCTCCCCTTGGAGTGATCATCGCGCTCATATTCATCGGGCTGCCCTACGTGGTCCGGACGGTGCAGCCGGTTCTCCAGGAGCTCGAGTCCGAGATCGAGGAGGCCGCCGCCAGCCTGGGCGCGACCCGCTGGCAGACTTTCCGGCGGGTGCTGCTGCCGGCGCTGGCGCCGGCGATCGGGACGGGCTTCGCGCTCGCGTTCGCACGCGCCATCGGCGAATATGGGTCGGTCGTATTCATCTCCGGGAATCTGCCGCTCCGCACCGAGATCGCCCCGCTGCTGATCATCACGAAGTTGGAGCAATACGACTATGCCGGCGCCACGGCCATCGCGGTCGTGATGCTCGTTGCGTCGTTCGTGCTGCTGCTCGCAATCAACCTGCTGCAGTGGGCCGGCCGCCGCCGGCTGGCCGCGTGAGCGTCCGCTCGTGACCCACGCCGCCGAGTCCGTCCGCCCCGCCGTCATCGTCCACGCAGGGCCGATCGCTGAGCCCCGCGTGGTGCGCTGGGTGCTCACCGCGATCACCCTGGGGTTCCTGGGCGTCTTCCTCATCCTGCCGCTGGTCGTGGTCTTTGTGCAGGCGCTGGCGCAGGGGCTTCGGGCTTACGCCCACGCCGTGGTGGATCCCGACGCCCTGGCCTCGATGCGTCTCACACTGTTCGCAGCCCTGGTCGCGGTGCCACTCAACCTCGGCTTCGGCATCTCGGCCGCATGGGCCATCGCGAAGTTCCGGTTCCCCGGCCGGCAGGTGCTGGTCACATTGATCGACCTGCCGTTCGCCGTCTCACCCGTCATCGCCGGCATGATCTTCGTCCTGTTGTTCGGCGGCCAGGGATGGTTCGGCAATTGGCTGGCCGAGCGGGACCTGCAGATCATCTTCGCCGTGCCCGGCATCGTGCTCGCGACAGTCTTCGTCACCTTTCCCTTCGTCGCCCGCGAGCTCATTCCCCTCATGGA
>DASSUE010000370.1:0-3119 GCA_035707305.1 Gemmatimonadales bacterium | reverse complement strand
CGGGGGACGAGAAGGCCATCGTGGGAGTGGCGCGCGTCGTGAGCGACGGCTACGACGATCCGAAGAACCCCCGCCTCGCCGTGGTGGACCTCGAGTTCGAGCGCGCCGTGCCTTCCCCAGTGACGCTGTCGGCCGTCAAGGGCGATCCCGCGTTCAAGGACCTCGGGCTGGTTCGCCAGGGACGGCTGTCGGTCGTCCCCGTGCCCGATGCGCTCTGGCGGCGGCTCCTGGGAATGACCGGGCTGCGGGAGCCCAACTAGCCCTACCGAATAAATCCCGTAGTCCCCTATATTGAAGGGATGCCGCAGTTCGAAGTCGTCGCGCCCTTCACGCCCGCGGGCGATCAGCCCAAGGCCATCGCCGCGCTCTCGGAGGGGCTTCGCCGGGGCAACACGTACCAGACGCTGCTCGGCGTGACCGGGTCAGGCAAAACGATGACGCTGGCTCACGTCATCGCCGCGCACCAAAAGCCCACGCTGGTCCTCTCCCACAACAAGACACTGGCTGCGCAGCTCTATGGCGAGCTGCGGCAATTCCTGCCGCGAAACGCAGTCGAGTATTTCGTCTCGTATTACGACTACTACCAGCCGGAGGCGTACGTTCCCGCAACCGACGTGTACATCGAGAAAGACGCGTCGATCAACCAGGACATCGAGATGCTGCGCCTCCGTGCCACCTCGAGCCTGATGGAGCGAGAGGACGTGGTCATCGTGGCAACGGTGAGCGCCATTTACGGGCTCGGCGATCCGGCCGAGTATCGGGCGCTGATGGTGATGGTCAGGCGCGGCGAGCGGCGCAGCCGCGATTCGATCCTCGCCGAGCTGGTACGCATCCAATACGGCCGCAACGACGTCTCCTTCGAGCCCGGCACCTTCCGGGTGCGGGGCGACTGCCTCGAGATCTTTCCGGCGTACGCCGAACAGGCGGTCCGGGTCGAGCTGTGGGGCGATGAAGTGGAGCGGATCAGCAAGATCAATCCGCTCACCGGCGAGACCATTGCGCAGCTCGATCAATTCGCGCTCTACCCGGCGAAGCATTTCGTCACCCAGCGGCCGACGATCGAGCGGGCCGTCAAGCAGATCCGGGCGGAACTGGCCGAGCGGCTGCTGGAGCTCAAGACTACGGGCAAGCTGCTCGAGGCGCAGCGGCTCGAATCGCGCACCGGATTCGACGTCGAGATGCTGCTCGAGGTGGGCACCTGCGCCGGGATCGAGAACTACTCCCGCCACCTGACCGGCCGCCGCGCAGGTGAACGACCCGCCTGCCTGCTGGATTACTTCCCGCCCGAATTTCTCGTCGTGGTGGACGAATCGCACGTGTCGCTGCCCCAGATCGGCGGCATGTTCAACGGCGATCGCGCCCGGAAGCTCACCCTGGTCGAGTACGGCTTCCGACTCCCGTCCGCCCTCGACAACCGGCCGCTCCAGTTCGACGAGTTCATGAACCTGGTCCCGCAGATGATCAGCGTCTCGGCCACGCCGGGCGACTACGAGCTTCAGCTGAGCGGCGGAGCGGTGGTCGAGCAGATCATCCGGCCCACCGGGCTCATCGACCCCGAGGTCGACGTCCGGCCGGTGCGGGGACAAGTGGACGATCTCCTGCACGAGATTCGGGAACGGGTGCGCCGCCGCGAGCGGGTGCTGGTGACCACGCTGACGAAGCGCATGGCGGAGGATCTCACCGACTACCTCCAGCAGGCGGGTGTGCGGGTGCGGTATCTGCATTCGGACATCGATGCCATCGAGAGAATGGAAATCCTGCGGGGGTTGCGGCTGGGTGACTTCGACGTGCTGGTCGGGATCAACCTGCTGCGCGAAGGTCTCGACCTGCCCGAGGTCTCATTGGTCGCGATTCTCGACGCCGACCAGGAAGGATTTCTTCGCTCCGACCGGTCGCTGGTACAGACCATCGGCCGGGCGGCGCGGAACCTCAACGGCCGGGCCATCCTGTACGCCGATCGGATCACCGGCTCGATGCAGCGGGCGCTGAACGAGATGGACCGTCGTCGGACCATCCAGCGGGCGCATAACGAGGCGCACGGCATCGTTCCCCGGTCGATCGTCAAGTCCACGGACGAAGTCCGGCTGTCTACCCACGTCGCCGATGCCCGCACCGAGAGGCCTCCCGCGCGGCGCAGCGTCGCGGACAAGATCGACATCCACGACCCCAAACGCCGCGCGGCCGCGATCGCAACGCTGGAGCGCCAGATGCGCGAAGCGGCGGCGAACCTCGAGTTCGAGATGGCCGCCTTGATCCGCGACCAGCTCAACGAGCTCCGCGCCGTGGACGCCCCGAACGTGCAGCGCGCGGGAATCGGTGGGAGCGGTCGCGCGCGGGTGGGCTCCTCCGGCCGGCGCACCCGGCGCCGCGCATGATCCGGTCGCTCACGCGGGATCAGCTGGAGGTGGAAGGCGAGATGCTGGGGCGGTCCCTTCCGCCCCGCACGGTCATCGCGCTCGAGGGCGAGCTCGGAGCCGGGAAGACGACGTTGGCGCAGGCGATCGTCCGCGGCCTGGGCGTCGCGGAGCCGGCCAGCAGCCCGACCTACGCTCTGGTACATCGGTACGCCGGCCGTCGCGGGCCCGTGTTTCATCTCGATTGCTATCGCCTGCGCACGCCGGCGGAAGCCGCGGATCTCGACTGGGAGGGTCTGCTGCGCGACGGTGATGCCGTGTTGATCGAATGGCCCGAGCGGGCCGGTCCGTGGCTGCCGGCACCAACGCGGCGATTTCGAATGCATCACCTGGATCAGCCCGAGCTTCGCGGCCTGGAGGCGCTCTGACCTGGCTCGCGCTCGACACCGCGAGCGACCGCGCGTCGGTGGCGCTGGAGCTGTCATCGGGCGAAATCGTGGAGGGCGAGATCCAGGGCGCGCGCCGCCATGCTACTGCACTCGTGCCGTTGATCCAGGCGCTGTTTCACCGGGCGGGCGGGTCGCTGGAGCAGCTGGCGGGCGTGCTGGCGAGCGACGGCCCGGGTAGCTTTACCGGCCTTCGGGTGGGTGCAACGGTCGCCAAGGCGCTCGCGCATGCGCGAGGCGTTCCGCTCTACACCGCGCCGTCGCTCATGGTGCGCGCCGCGTTCGACCCGCAGCCAGGAACGACGGTACTGGCGTTTTC
>DASSUE010000369.1:0-2375 GCA_035707305.1 Gemmatimonadales bacterium | reverse complement strand
GCAAACACGACCCGCGCGCTGACGTGGGGATACCTAGCTCCCAAATCCCGCGATCAGCCGCTGCACCCGTTGCATCATCGGAATGCTCGGGTGCGGATCGTTCTCGATCAGTTCCATCAGGTGCAGGATGTACGCAACGAGCAACCTCCGGGAGGCGACCGCTTCGAACATATTCATGTGGGTGCCGCTGGGGTGCGTGTCGCTGCTGATCCTCGCCAACAGTATCTCGGCGTAGCGCTCTTGAAGGGGATTCGCCATCACGTCCTCCTGTCTCGCGGCTTGCTCAGATGGAGTGGGGCCAGGGCATCCGGGTGCCGGAGGTCCACGAACAGCTGCCCGGGCATCTGTGCCCAGCCATGGTTTGAGCACCCAGTGCATAGCCGAACGTCGCCAACTGCATTCGCCTCGGTGTCCTCGGCCTGACCGCCGCAGGTCTGCGCCACCACGAAATGGCCCGCGACGCTGTTTCCAGGCTTGCTGACCCGGATCTCCTTGGCTCGTGCCCCTTGAGAGTCTCGCGTACCCGGCGCACGCGAGAGTCTCGCCGCGCCGAGGCAGACGCTCGCGAGGGACGGAGGCTGTCGCACAAACGGGTCTGTCCGGCCGGGCCCGGAGCATTCCGGGATGGCGCAGAACTTCATCGAAGGTCGCCGTGAGCAGGGGTTCTTGTTGCCGCCGGATGTGCGGGAGTGGCTGCCGGGCGATCATCTGGCGTGGTTTGTGATCGACGCCGTGGCGGCGATGGATCTGTCGGCGTTCTACGCCGCCTATCGGGCCGATGGTCATGGCCGGGCGGCGTATGAGCCGTCGCTGATGGTGGCGCTGGTGCTGTATGCGTTCGCGACCGGGCAGCGCTCCTCGCGGGCGATCGAGCGTCACTGTCGCCAGGACGTGGCCTACCGGGTGATCACCGGCAACCTGATCCCCGATCACGCGACGATCGCGCGGTTCATCTGCCGGCACGAGCGGGCATTGGGCGAGTTGTTCGGCGAGGTGCTCAAGCTGTGTGATCACGCGGGGCTGGTGAAGCCGGGGGTGGTGTCGATCGACGGCACGAGGATCGCCGGCAACGCCAGCCCGGAGGTCAACCATGCGTTCGACCAGATCGCCCGGGAGATCCTCGCCGAGGCGAGGGCGACCGACGAGGCCGAGGATGAGCTCTACGGCGAGGCGCGCGGTGATGAGCTGCCCGAGCGGCTGCGCACGAGCGAGGGCCGACGCGAGTTCTTCCGCGAGGCCAGGCGGCGGCTGCGCCGTGATGACGTCGACGCCGAGGAGCTGAGTGAGGGGCCCGATGCGCAGGCGCAGGCAGCTGAGGAGGTGCCGCTGAAGTTCGACGCGGAGCGGATCGTGGCGCGCACCCAAGGACGGGAGGGCTGGTTGCGCGAGGGCAAGCGCCAGCTCGAGCAGCAGCGCTGGCGTCGCCCCGATCCGATCTCGCGCTCGCGCGACGAGCGGCTGCTGTTGGCGGCCGAGCGGCTGGAGGGCGAGCTTGACACTGAGCGGCGCGCCAACGAGGCCTACCAGCACTACCGCGCGACTGCGCGCGACCGGTTGGGTCGCCGGCCGGGCGGCCGGGCGGACCCGCATCGGCCACCCGACGTGCCGGCCGGGAAGGTGAATACCACCGATCCGGACTCGCGCTCGATCCCGGTCGGGTTCGGGTTCGTGCAGGGCTACAACGCGCAGGCCGCGGTCAACGAGCGCCAGATCGTGCTCGCCGCCGAGATCACCAACAACTCGACCGACTTCTCGCAGCTGGATCCGATGGTCACCTCAACCCTGCAGGAGCTCGAGCGGGTCGGGGTCAGCGAGTTGCCAGTGGCGATCGCCGCCGACGCCGGCTACTGGAACGACCAGCACATGGACGAGGTGACCGCCAACAAACACATCCCGGTGCTGATCCCGCCCGACAAGGGCAGCCGCGGCACCCCCAGACGCGGGTGGACCGGCGGGCGCTACGCCTGGATGCGCAACGTGCTCGCGACCGAGCACGGCCGGCGGCTCTACCGAAAACGCTCACAGACGGTCGAGCCGCTGTTCGGCAACACCAAACACAACAACGGCGTCTACCGATTTCACCGGCGGGGCAGGGTCAAAGTGCGCACCGAGTGGCGACTACTGATGATGACCCACAACCTCACCAAGCTTCACCGCCATCAGCTCGCCGCCACGGGGGCCTAACCAGCCCCACCGCGGCCACAGCGTCGGGCACGACGGCTACGTTGCTGGCCGCCGATCAGCCGCCGACCCCACCGAGACCAGCCCTCCTGCACTTTGAGCGACAGCCTCGACGATCTGCGGGCGTCCGTCGGGAGCGGCGCCGGCGCGCGCTTCCATGCGCAGCCGACCATCTTTCGATGATGCCGACATCA
>DASSUE010000368.1:0-2971 GCA_035707305.1 Gemmatimonadales bacterium | reverse complement strand
TCTCGACCCGCGGCTGTGTGACTTCACGCTGGTCACGTCTTCCTACCAGGCGGGCGACCTGAAGGGCGTGATCGGCGTGATGGGGCCCACCCGCATGCCGTACGAGAAGATCATCGGGCTCGTGGAGCACACGAGCCGCCTGGTGGAAGGGTTGCTCGAGTGACCGATTTCTACGAGCTGCTCGGCGTTACACGGGATGCGTCCGCCGCCGACATCAAGCGTGCGTACCGCAAGCTGGCGATGCAGTACCATCCCGATCGCAATCGCTCGGCCGACGCCGAGGCCAAGTTCAAGGAGATCGCGGAAGCCTACGAGGTGCTGCGCGACTCACAGAAGCGCGCGGCGTACGACCGGTACGGGCGGGCCGGCGTGGGGGCCGGCGCGGGCGGGTTTGGGTTCCACCACGTGGACCTGAGCGAAGCGCTCGAAATCTTCATGCGCGATTTCGGAGGATTGAGCGGGCTGGAGTCCCTCTTCGGAGGCGGACGGCCCCAAGCGGAGTCACGCCGGGGACAGGACATCCGGGTCACGGTAAAACTCACCCTCGCCGACGTGGCCACCGGCGTCAAGAAGAACGTGAAGCTACGCACGCTCGACCGCTGCGCCAACTGCAATGGATCGGGCGTCAAGCCCGGTACCAAGCCGTCGACGTGCACCACCTGCGGTGGGAGTGGCGAGGTTCGCCGGGCGGCGCGCAGCATGTTCGGGCAGTTCGTCTCCGTGTCACCGTGCCCGACGTGTGCCGGGGAAGGCCAGGTCATCGTTGAGCCCTGCGAGGTCTGTCGAGGCGACGGCAGGGTGCGGGGCGACCGGAGCGTCACCGTCGAGATTCCCGCCGGCGTGTCGGCGAACAACTACGTGACGCTGCGCGGACAGGGCGCCGCTGGACCCCGCAACGGGCCCAACGGCGACCTCGTGGTGATGCTGGATATCAAGAGCGACGAACGCTTCGAGCGCCAGGGCAACGATCTGGTGTACGACCTGCCGTTGTCATTCTCCCAGGCGGCGCTGGGCGGTGAGTTCGACGTGCCCACGCCGGTCAGCGCCGAACGGATTCGGGTTCCGCCAGGGACGCAGACCGGCACCCTGCTGAGGCTCAAGGGCAAGGGGTTGCCGGCGCTGGGCCAAACCGCGCTGGGCGACTTGCTGATACGGGTGCACGTTTGGACCCCGGAAAAGCTCAATGCGGAGCAGGAACGGCTGTTCCGGCAGCTTGCCACCATCGAGGGCGATCCTCCCAAGCGCGACGCAGGCTTCTGGTCCAAGCTCAGGGAAGCGCTCGGCGCATGACCTGGTGGGCCATCGACGTGCGGACCCCGCCCGAGCACCGGGAGGCCGTCGGCGCGTGGCTGGTCCAGCGCACCGGCAACGCGGTGGAAGAACGGGACGACGGAGTCCTGGTCGGAGTCGCCACCGACGAGCTGGAGGCGGAGCGATTGCTGGCCGAGCTCGCGCAGCGATCCACGCCGGCGGCGGCCGAGCGACGCGTCCTCGATCCCGTCGACTGGTCGGTACGATGGCGCGAAGGCCTGGGGCCGCGCCGCATCGGCCGACTCACGGTGGCTCCGTCGTGGGCCGCCCCCACGGAACCGGCTGAGCCGCTCTTGGTGCTCGATCCCGAGACTGCTTTCGGCAGCGGGGAGCACGGGTCTACCCGCTCGGCGCTCGCGTTGCTCAATCGGCAGCTGCACGCCCGCGACCGTGTGCTCGACCTCGGAAGCGGCAGCGGGATTCTGGCCATCGCGGCCGTCAAGCTGGGCGCGGTCCGGGCTACCGGCATCGAGCTCGATGCCGAGGCCAATGTCGTGGCAGCCCGCAACGCCGAACGCAACCAGTTGACCGACCGGGTGACGTTTCTCGAAGGCGATGCGGCGGTTCTGACTCCGCTGGCCGCGCCGGTCGAGCTGATCTGCGCCAACATCCTCCGTACTGTCAACACCAGCTTACTTCCCACGATCGCCGCCGCGCTCGTGCCGAGCGGTTGCGCCGTCTTCGCTGGTATGGAAGCGGGCGAGGCCCCCCTGTTTCTCGCCGCGCTGAACGAGGCGGGTTTTGCAGTCGTTGATCAAGCGGTCGACGCGGGGTGGTGGGGAGTGGCGGCGCGAGTTCCGTGATCGTGCTGGTGACTCGCGGCGGCCGATCCGGGACGTTCGCGCTGGCCGACGGAGAGGAGCATCATCTGCGAGTCCGCCGCGCGGAGGACGGCGAGCTCGTCGATCTGAGAGACGGCTTCGGATTGGTCGGGATCGGCCGCCTTCAGCGTCAGGGCCGCGGCTGGACCGTCGAGGTGGAAACGGCGCGCGAGGTCAGCGCTCCCGCGCCACTCACTCTGGGAGTCGGTGCCGGTGACCGCGAGCGGTTCGAATGGCTGGTGGAAAAGGCAGCCGAGCTCGGCGTGACCGCGATCGTTCCGCTGGAAACGGAGCGCGCCGTGGGCGTCGGGAGCCGCCTCAGAACCGGGCAGGCGGACAAGCTTCGGCGTCGTGCCCTCGAGGCGGTCAAGCAGTGCGGAGCGGCCTGGGCGCCCGCCATCGAGAATCCCGCGCCGCTCGCGACTTTTCTCGCCCGGCCGGTGAGCGGCACGCGGTGGCTCGCTGATCCGGAAGGGTCGGCGCCCCGAGCCGTGGGGTCCGACGAGCTCACGATCGTGGTGGGACCGGAAGGCGGCCTGACCGCCGCCGAACGAGAGGCCGTTCTGGCAGCCGGATACCAGCCGGTCGCGTTGTGCGAAAACATCCTTCGATTCGAGACAGCCGCGGTGGCAGCCGCCGCCGTGGCGGCTGCTGCGCGTAGCGGCGAGCCTGGAGGGCTTCATGCGTGATTGCCTCTTCTGTCGCATCGTGGCGGGTCAGATTCCCGCCAAGATCGTCCGGCGGACCGCCGATGCGGTCGCGTTCCACGACGTCAACCCGCAGGCCCCGGTGCACGTGCTCGTGATTCCGGTGACTCACGTGGCGTCGGTGCGGGCGGC
>DASSUE010000367.1:0-2226 GCA_035707305.1 Gemmatimonadales bacterium | reverse complement strand
GGCTCCCGTTCTGGCCGCTCCGCGACTATATGGGCACCGATCTCCCCACCGCCAATCCGCTGATCCGTCGCGTCACGTGTCCCTTTACCGGCGAGGAGCTCGCGGCGGTGCCCGCGCTCAATCCGGACGTCACCATCGTGCACGCGCAGCGCTCGGACCCGCAGGGCAATACTCAGATCTGGGGCCTGCTCGGCGTCCAGAAAGAGGCCGCGTTCGCCTCGAAGCGCGTCATCGTCGTGGTCGAGGAGCTGGTGGACGAGACGGTGGTCCGGGCAGACCCGAACCGAACCGTAATTCCTGGAATGATCGTGGATGCGGTGGTCGTCGAGCCGTGGGGCGCTCACCCATCGTATGCGCAGGGACATTACGACCGCGACAACGCATTCTACGTCGCGTGGGAGGAGACCAGTCGCGATCCGGCGAAGCTACGCACGTATCTCGACGAGTTCGTGTACAGCGTGGCGGATCGAGCGGAATACGTCACCCGCTCCGGCGGACTCGAACACCTTCGTGCCGGGGAGCGGATGGCGGCGGGCGTCAACTATGGCTATTGATCGCGGATGAGCTCCTACACCCCCGCTGAGATGATGGCCGCCACCGCTGCCGCGGAGCTCCGCGACGGCGAAGTGGTGTTCGTGGGCATCGGCCTCCCCAACCTCGCCTGCAATCTCGCTCGCGCCATCCACGCGCCCAACCTGGTGCTCATCTATGAGTCGGGCGCGGTCGGCGCGGTGCCGGAGCGGCTGCCTGTGTCCATCGGTGACCCCGCGCTCGTCACTGGGTCGCTCATGGTGTGCAGCATGGCCGACGTGTTTCAGTGTTTCTTGCAGAACGGCCGGATCGAGGTGGGATTCCTCGGGGGCGCCCAGGTGGACCGGTTCGGCAACATCAACACCACCGTGATCGGCTCCTACCGGAAGCCCAGCGTTCGACTTCCCGGAAGCGGCGGCGCCGCCGAGGTCGCGATCCATGCCCGGCGGACGCTGGTGATCAGCCGGCTCAATCCACGCGCCTTTCCGGCGCAGGTGGACTTCATTACCAGTCCCGGTCACGTCGCGCGCGGCGGGAGCCGGCGGGAGCTCGGCATGCCCGGCGCCGGCCCCGTGAAGGTGATCACCGACAAGGCGATCCTGGAAGCCGATCCGGATGGCGAGCTCGTCCTGGCCGCGCTGTATCCCGGCGTCACGGTCGACGAGGTGAGAGCGGGCGTTGGCTGGCCCCTGCGAGTGCGTGCCCAGCTCGACTGCGTCGATCCTCCGTCGCCTGAATCGCTACGGCTGCTTCGCGAGGTGCTCGATCCCGACCGGCTCTACCTCAAAGGATGATTCGCCGCGGATGACCCATCGCGCCGCGGACGCGCCGGCGCTCGCCCGCACGCTCACGGTGCGGGATCTCGTTCTCTTCAACATCGCCGCCGTGATGAGCATCCGGTGGCTCGCTACCGCTGCCGCTGCCGGGCCAAGCAGTCTTCTGCTGTGGGTCGCCGCAGGCCTGCTCTTCTTCATTCCGCAGGGCCTCGCCGTCGCCAGGCTGTCGGCGCGCTATCCGGAGGAAGGGGGCATCTACCGCTGGACTCGGCGCGCATTCGGGGAGCGGCACGGCTTCCTCTGCGGCTGGTGCTACTGGGTCAACAATGTCCTGTACTATCCCAGCCTGCTGGTGTTCGTCGCGGCGATCGCACCGTGGGCATTCGGCGCGGGAGAGACCGGTTTGGGTGAACGGCTGTCCTACGTGCTGCCGGTGACGCTCGTGGGGATGTGGCTCGCCGTGGGGCTTAACGTGGTGGGTATCCAGACCGGCCGTTGGCTGCAGAACATCGGGGGGAGTGCCGTATTCATCCCGGCCGGGCTCGTGATCGTGCTGGGCGTCTACGCCTTCGCGACCCGCGCGTCGGCGACCCCCATCAACGCCGACTCGCTGCTTCCAAGCCTCGCCGATCCGAGCCGGCTCAACTTCTGGGCGTCGATCCCGTTTGCATACGCCGGCCTCGAGCTTGCGGCCACGCTCGCCGGCGAAGTAAAGAAGCCCGAACGCTCGCTGCCGCGATCGATGCTCGTGACCGCGCCGATCGTCGCGACGGTGTACGTAGTCGGGACCGCCTCGCTGCTGTGGATGGTACCGCCCGAGCGGCTCAACGTCGTCACCGCCATCGTGCAGGGGATTGCGGCCGGCGTGAGCGACCTGCCCGCGCTTCACTGGGTGGTGCCGCTGGCCGCGGCGGCCATC
>DASSUE010000366.1:0-6912 GCA_035707305.1 Gemmatimonadales bacterium | reverse complement strand
CGGCGCTGGTGCTGATCGGCGTCGCCCAGCGGCTGGTGTGGGCTGGACGTCGACTCTAGGTGGCGTCGTGCATCGCGCGCCTCAGCCCGGCCGGTTCTACTATCGCCTCACCGAGGGGATTCGCATCACGGTGCGGCCGCGCTACGTCGCCGAGGAGTCCCGCCCCGCGCGCCGCCGCTACGTCTTCATCTATGCGGTGCGCATCGAAAACGTGGGCACGGCGCCGGCACGGCTCGTCTCCCGCCGCTGGCGCATCCACGACTCCGTCGGTCTCGATACCACGGTGGAAGGCGAAGGAGTGCTGGGGCAGCAGCCGCTCATCGCACCCGGCGCGGTCCATGAGTACGAGAGCTTCTGCGAGCTCCGGTCACCGGCCGGCCACATGGAAGGTGAATACCGGTTCATCCGGGCGGACGGCACGACCTTCGACGCGGCCATTCCGCGGTTTGCGCTGGACGCCGCCAACCGCTTACCCTGAAAGTGTCTCCCGGGGACACCATGGATCGCAATCCAGCCCGCCGTGCCACACGCGCCGTCGAACCGCGGCCTGGCTGATGGGGCTGCGCGAATCATTTCAGGCCCACCTCGCGACCCTCGCGCTGCCATCTCGCCGCCTGCTCGTCGCCGTGTCCGGCGGTCCGGATTCCCTCGCACTTCTCGATCTGCTCGCCGGCTGCCGCGCCGAACTCGGACTCAACCTCGTCGTCGGGCACGTTGACCACGGCATTCACCCCGACAGTTCCGCGGTGGCGTCCGCTGTTCGGGACCTGGCCCGCCGCTACGATGTCCCATTTGTGCAGGCAGTGCTCGGGCTCGGCGTCGGCGCCAGCGAGACCGAGGCGCGGGTCGCCCGCCATGCGGCGCTCGAGTCCCTTCGGGTCGAAGCGCGGGCCGGGGCCATCGTCACCGCGCACCACGCCGACGACCAGGCGGAAACCGTGCTCATGCGGGTCCTGGCTGGGAGCGGCCCAGCCGGACTTGCGGCAATGAGCGCCGTCTCAGGTCGATTGGTCCGGCCCCTCCTGCCGTTCCGACGAGCCGACCTGGCCCGGCACCTGCAGGCGATCGGGACGACCTGGTGGGACGATCCGGCCAACCAGGAGAGGCGGCACCAGCGGGCATGGATCCGCCACGAGGCGTTGCCGGCGCTGCGCGAGCGGATTCCGGACCTCGAGCGCCGGCTGCTCCGCGTCGCTGACCAGGCCCGCGTCGAGGTGGACGCGTGGGACGTCCTGCTGGATGCCTGGGCGGGTCTCGATCCCCGCGAAGAAGCAGGGAGGTTGTCGGTGGCGTTGGCTCCGTTCGGCGGCATGAAAACGCCGCTCGCCCTCGGCATCATCCGCGCGCTGGCGCGGAGGTGGGGTCACCCGGTGGGACGCGTTCGTGCGGAACGCGTACTTCGCCTCGCTACGACGGGCGTAAGCGGAAACCGGGTACCTCTGGGCGGCGCCGCGGTCGCGGAGCGCGCGTTCGACCGGCTCCACCTTCTGCTCGAGGCGGAGGCCGCGGACGAGCGCTGGGAGTTGGCGGGGGCGGCGGGCGAGCGGGTGAGCGGCCGCTGGCGCTTCGTGTGGCGGACCGCCGCCGCCCCGGCCACGCAACATCGGGACGCGTGTACGGCGTGGTTCGAGCAGTCGGGAACCGCGCTGACGGTGCGTTCCTGGCGCCCGGGCGACCGGCTCCGGCCGCTCGGCGGGCGCGGACGGCGGCTCTTGGTGCGCTGCTTCCAGGACGCGCGGGTGCCGCGCACTTTGCGGGCGGCGTGGCCGGTGGTCGAACATGCCGGCGTAGTGGCTTGGGTCCCTGGAGTTTGCCGATCGGACTTGCTGGTGCCCGCTCCGGGCGTGGAGGCAATTCGTGTCGACGCTGAGCTCGCCTGAGGTCCTGCGCCGCACCGGCGGCAGGCGGATCCGCTCCATCGTGTACGACGAGCCGACGATCGCCGGGCGGGTGCGGGAGCTGGGGCGAGAGATCAGCGCGGCCTATCCCGACGGCGATCTGCTGGTCCTGGGGCTGCTCAAGGGCAGCTTCATCTTCCTCGGGGATCTGGTCCGCCAGATCGAGCGGCCGATTCAGGTGGATTTCCTGGTCGCGAGCTCCTACGGGGCGGAAAAGGTCTCGAGCGGGACAGTGCGGCTCCTCTATGATCCCGAAACCGACGTGGCGGGCAAACATATCCTGCTCGTCGAGGATATTATTGATAGCGGAAAGACCCTGCGGAGGCTCACGGCCCTGCTGGGTGAGCGACGGCCGCGAAGCCTCGCGATCTGCGCGCTCCTCGACAAGCAGCTGGCGCCTGAGCCGCCGCCCGAGCTTCGGTTCGTCGGGTTCCGGGCGCCGCCGGCGTTCCTGGTCGGCTACGGCCTCGACCACGCGGAGAACTTTCGTCACCTACCGTTCATAGCGGACTTGGATTCATAGATGGCAGACCGACTCCCGACTCGGCCCCCGCGTCCCAGCTGGGGAAACCTGAGCAAGAACCTGGCGCTGTGGCTTCTGGTTGGGCTGCTCGCGCTGGCACTGTTCCAGATGATGAGCCGCCAGCGGAATCCCACCCAGGAGTTCTCATATACCGAGTTCAGCCGCCAGCTCGATCAGGGCAACATCGCGCGGGTGGAGATTTTCGACGGCAAGCGGCTGGAGGGCGACTTCAAGTCCCCCGTGTCGCAGGACGGCCGCTCCGCGAAGAGCTTCACCGTGCTGCTGCCCGTCTCGAATAGCGAAGCCTTCGTCACGCGGCTCGACGCGGCCGGCGTGCCGATCGTGGCCCGCGAGCCGAAAGGCGGCATTACGGCCATCATCATCGCCGCACTGCCCTGGATCGTCATTCTCGGGCTCTGGTTCTTCCTGCTGCGGCAGCTGCAGGCCGGCGGGAGCCGCGCGTTTGCCTTCGGGAAGAGCAAGGCGAAGCTCCTCGCCGGTGACACGCCGAAGATCACGTTTGCCGACGTGGCCGGGGCGGACGAGGCCAAGGTCGAGCTTCAGGAGATCATCGAGTTCCTGAAGGATCCCCAGAAGTTCACCCGGCTCGGCGGCCGTTTGCCCAAGGGCGCGCTGCTCGTCGGGCCGCCCGGCACCGGCAAGACGCTGCTTGCCAAGGCAGTCGCGGGCGAGGCGGGCCGGCCGTTCTTCTCCATGAGCGGGTCCGACTTCGTCGAGATGTTCGTTGGCGTGGGCGCGAGCCGCGTGCGCGATTTGTTCGAGCAGGGCAAGGCACACGCGCCGTGCATCATCTTCATCGACGAGATCGACGCCGTGGGCCGGCATCGCGGGGCAGGGTTGGGCGGCGGGCACGACGAGCGGGAGCAGACGCTCAATCAGCTCCTGGTCGAGATGGACGGCTTCGAGTCGAACGACGGCGTGATCCTGATTGCCGCCACCAACCGGCCCGACGTCCTCGACCCGGCGCTCCTCCGGCCCGGGCGTTTCGACCGCCAGATCGTGGTGGACGCGCCCGACGTGCGCGGCCGGGAAGGGATTCTTCGGGTGCACACCCGCAAGATCCCCCTGTCCTCCGACGTTCGGCTCGACGTGATCGCGAAGGGCACCCCCGGGATGGCCGGCGCGGATCTCGCCAACCTGGTCAACGAAGCGGCCGTGCTCGCCGCCAGGAAGAACAAGACCCTGGTGGACATGCAGGACTTCGAGGAGGCGAAGGACAAGGTGATGCTCGGCGTCGAGCGGCGGAGCCTCGTGCTCACCGAGGACGAGCGCAAGCTCACCGCCTACCACGAGGCCGGCCACGCGATCGTCGCCATCAAAATCCCGGGCAGCGACCCGATCCATAAGGTCACGATCATCCCGCGGGGCCGGGCGCTTGGCCTCACGGCGTCACTACCCGAGGTGGATCGCCACAACTACAGCAAGGACTGGTTGATCGGCAGCCTCGCCATGTTTTTCGGCGGCCGGGTGGCCGAGGAGATCGTTTTCGGGGCCGAGAAGGTGACCACCGGGGCGGGGAACGACATCGAACGGGCCACCGGCCTGGCCCGGCGCATGGTCACTCAGTTCGGCATGAGCGAGAAGGTCGGCCCGCTCGCTGTGGGAGACAAGGAGCAGGAGATCTTCCTCGGCCGCGAGTTCGCGCAGCGGCGGGAGATCTCGGAGCGCACGGCGCAGCTGGTGGACGCCGAGGTGAAGCGTCTGGTGGATGAGGCCTACGCCCGCGCCACCGAGATACTCTCCGCCAACCGGCCGTTGCTCGATGAGATCGCCGCGGCCCTCCTGGAACGGGAGACGATCGATCGCGAGGATCTGGATCGGCTGGTGAAGGGGCTTCCGCTTCCGCCGCGCTCGCTCACGCCGATGGAGCCGCCCAGTCAGCCCCCGTCGGCCAAGCCTGCGACCCAACCGGCGGCCGCGCGGCCGCCGATCTTGGGCGCTCCGCCAGCCGAACCCGCAGGCGCGTGAACGCCGGCGCGTGAATGTCGTACCGCTGGCGACGCATTCGGTCAAAGCCCTGCGAGATACGCTGCGAGGCCATGGCTGGGATGCGGAGCCGGCGGAGGCGGCTGCGAGCGGCGCGGAGCCGATCGCACTCCACCTGACCGGCCTGGAAGAGCAGGCACTCGAGGCGCTCGTGCAATATGCCGGGCGCCTCGGTCTTGATGTGCACACCGGCGACGACTGGGCGGTGCTGTCGGGCACGCGTTGGCGCCTCGGCACGTTCGCCCGGCCGTGGACCGCCCCGCCGGCACTGGCCGAGGTGGCGACGCGGGTAGGCCTTGCCATTCCGGCCGACCCCGGCGGCCCGTCGACGTGGCTGACGGCGCGCGGCCCCGTCCCGCTGCACGACCCGATGATCATCGGGATCCTCAACGTGACCCCCGACAGCTTCAGCGACGGCGGGCGCTATCGCGCGGTGGACGCCGCACGCACGCACGGCGACAACCTCGTTGCGGCCGGAGCACGCGCGATCGATGTCGGCGGCGAGTCCACCCGTCCCGGTCGTGAAGCGGCGGTGGCCGCCGACGAAGAGCTTGCCCGCGTCCTGCCGGTCATCCGCGCTCTGGTCAAGGATCATCCCGACCTGCTCATCTCCATCGACACGGTGAAGGCGGAGGTCGCTCGCGCGGCCCTGGCCGAGGGGGCTGCGCTCATCAACGACGTCACCGCGTTTCGGTTCGATCCACGGATGGCTGCGGTTGCGGCGGAGGGCAGGGCCGGCGTCGTGCTCATGCACTCGCGCGGGGGCATCACGGAGATCGCGTCGTACGTCCATGCGGAGTACGGCGGAGACGTGACCGCTGGCGTGCTCGCCGAGCTCGCCGCCGCGGTGGCAGGTGCAGTGGCGCAGGGTGTGGCGCCGGAAGCGGTCGTGGTCGACCCGGGGCTCGGGTTCTCGAAGACGCCCGAGCAAAGCGCGCTCCTCTGCGATCGGCTCGCCGCGCTTCGCGCCCTCGGGCGCCCGATCCTCGTGGGTCCCAGCCGCAAGCGGTTTGTGGGCGCGCTGGCTGGCATAGACGCTCCAGCGGAACGGGACCGGGCCACGGCAGTTACCTGCGCGCTCGCCTGGGAGCGCGGCGCGCGTCTGTTCCGGGTGCACGACGTGGCCGCGACCCGCGAAGCGCTGGCGGTGGCGCGCGGGATTGGCGGGTGACGGACCGCGCGACCGCCCTCGCGGTGGGCGCGACCGTGTTGCTCGGCTACATCGCGACGCTGGCTCCGACCGTCACCTTCTGGGATGCCGGCGAGCTCATTGCGGCCGCGTACGGTCTGGGAATTCCCCATCCACCCGGCACACCCCTGTTCGTCCTGCTGGCTCATGTGTGGGCCTTGCTCCTGCCCATCGGCGAATATGCCGCGCGAACGAATCTGTTCACCGCCAGCGCCGGCGCAGCCGCCGCGGCGATCTGGTTTCTGGTGGCTCGCGATACCACGCGCCGCATGGTGACGGAGCTCGACCGGCAGCCCGGGCAACTTCTCGAGCTCGGCGGGGCCGCCGCCGCCTCGCTGGTCGGCGCGTTCAGCTTCACCAACTGGCGGAACTCGACCGAGACCGAGGTCTACGCCGTCGCCTGCCTGACCGCATCCCTGCTGGTCTGGCTCGCGCTTCGCTGGCGCGAGCGACGCTCGCCGAGCTTGTTGCTCCTTGTGGTCTATCTGATGGCCCTCTCGGTGGGAAACCACCTCCTGGCGCTGCTCGCGGGGCCGGCCATTCTGGTGTTTCTCGTGAGCATCGTGCGTGCAGCGCCGGCAGCCGATCCTCGGACCCGAGCATCGGAGTGGGCGCACGCGGCCACCGTGGCTGGTGCCTGGGCTCTGGTGCTCGGGACCGGTCTGGGCAGCGCCAGAATGTTCCTGTTCGGGATCGGTGTGGCCCTGGCCTCGCTGATGTTCGCTGCGTCCCGGCGCGAGCTCTGGTTCGGCCTCGGGGCTCTCGGGCTCGTTGCGGTAGGCGCCAGCCTTTACCTGTTCCTCTATCTACGGGCGGGCCAGGATCCGGCCATCAACGAGGCTGCTCCCTCCACGTGGCGCGCGCTGCTGGATGTCGTGGGCCGCGCGCAGTACCCGGTGCGGAGCCCCTTCGACGATCCGACTCTGCCGCACGGCCCGGACAATCCGGGCCGAAGCCTTTCGCTGCTTTGGTTCCAGCTGCTGAACTACGTTCAGTATTTCGACTGGCAATGGGCGCGCTCGCTCGATGGAGACGCGCGAGTCGCAGTGACGATGCTGATGGCCTCGCTCGGCCTGCGCGGTCTCTTCGTGCAGCGTGCGCTGGATCGACCGACGTGGCGCCTCCTGCTCACGCTGTTCCTGGTTACCGGACTCGGCCTTGTCGGGTACATGAACTTCAAGCCCGGATTCAGCCTCGGGTTGGCCGAGTGGCCGAACCGGGCGGATCACGAGGTTCGCGAGCGCGACTATTTCTTTGTTCTGAGCTTTGTGGTGTGGGGAGTATGGGTCGGGATC
>DASSUE010000365.1:0-3876 GCA_035707305.1 Gemmatimonadales bacterium | reverse complement strand
GAGACGACTCCTGCGGCACCCATTCCGCCCGGCGGCGGAGGAGCGGATGTCGGTTGCGCTTCGGGACCACCAGCGTGGCGCCCTGGTCGAGCACCCGCGCCATCGCCGACTCCGCCTCGCGCGCCGTCGCGAACCCGCGGTCGAGGAGGTCGCCCTGCAGGCTCTCCGATTGGAAGACCGCATCTACCCGGAGCGATACACCCGAGACCAGATCGGGGAGCCGCTCCCGCTCGAGCGCATGGCGGATCAGCCGGATCCAGGTGCGCTGATCGGCTGTGGCCCGCGAGGGATGAAACGGATGCTCCACCACGCCGCCCCGCGCCAGCTGGAACGCGAGGGTGAACGCACGCGCCCCCTGTCCCAACTCGCGGAGCGCGCCGGTCACGTTGCCCGCCAGCCGGTTGATCACGAACAACAGGCGCTCGGTGTCGCGCAGCTCGTAGTCGGTCCACTCGAGCGCGGCATGCGGCAGCGGCCTGGGGGCCGGCCCGAAGAGCAGCCTCCCGTCGTCGGCGCGGGCCAACCGCCAGAGTGCCACCGCGTCCGGCCCGAACCGCACCTCGACGTCCTCCCGGGTCAGGTCGGCCAGCTCGCCGCACCGCTCGATGCCCACGCCATCGAGCAGTGACGCAATGTCGGACGGAGGGTCGAGCACCTGGATCGGAAACGGCGTGAGAAAGTCGCGTTCGGCGCCCGAGGGAACCTCGAGGATCGGGACATCGGGATTCCCGAAGCACGAGGCGACCCGCGCGACGACCGCCACGTGCGAGACGCCCGCCCGGGGAGCGGCGTAACCCTGCGCGCGCAGCAGGGTCAGCAACGCATCGGCCAGCGAGCAGGCATGGAGGCCGCGGGCGTCCGCCCAGATGGTCGGACCATCCACCCGCACCCGCGGTGCGTATGTCAGCACCAACGCGCCCAGCTCAGCGGCGGACGCCGCGCCGGTCGGGATGTCGATGCCCGAGAGACAGACGTAAGTCATCATGCCCCACGGGGAGCGTGAGCTCCGCGCTCGCGTGCCAGCCGGAAGCGCGGGCGGTCACCTTCACGCGGAGTGATCGGATCATGTCCGGAGCGGACAGGGACGGGCGGGAACGGGCGGGAACGGGCGGGAACGGTTGGGATGAGAGACGCAGGGACGCGAGGGACGTCGCCCGGGTGATCAGCACCAGCGCCGTACCGCCGTCGTGCGCGGCGCGCGCGCAGCGCACCAGCTCGGGCGAGCGGGGCTCCACTCCGTCGAGAACCACGAACGCGTATCCGCCTGAACGCCCGAGCTCCTCCCCCGCCCGAAGCGCCGCGGCCTCGCTCTCCGGCCGCACGAGGAGCGGACCCTCTCGCCAACAGGCACCGGCGACGGTTCGAGTGGCATCGATCCATGCCACCCGCTCACCCTCGGCGACGGCGCGGCGCGCCGCCGCCCGAAGCAGCGCCGCTGCCCCCATGCCTGGGGTCCAGACCGCCAGCCGTCCCCGCTGAAAGCCGCCGTTCGGCAGGATCCGATCGAGTGCCTCCACCCCGGTCGGCACCGTTCCCCGGCTCCAGCGCTCCACCGGGACCGCATCCGGAAAGCGTTGCGCGATAAGCGCTTGAAGATGAGTGAGACGGGCGGGAGCGGTCACGGGATCATAGACTCTCGGTTACCGAACAAAACCCGAAAATCCCACGATACATGCCGTTCTATGCCAAGGCAAGACACCCTCCCCTCTGGACGGCCAGCCCGCCGGGCCATATGTAGGGAATCCGCCCCTCGGACCGGCCACCCATGCCTCGCAAACCGAACAGCACCACCACGCAGATGATCGCGCTCTGGAGCGCGGCCGTGGAAAAGAAGATGTCGGGCTCGATCGCGCCTCTGATCCAGCGACTCGCGTCGCGCGAGGGTGCCAGCGTCTCGGCCCAGCAGGCGGATGCCCTGAGTCATCCGCTGGCGCGGGCGCTGCAGATCGCGGCGGCGAAGGGAGGGGGAATCTCGGCGGCGATCGACTACCTGACCGAGGAGGCCGCCAGCGCCCCGATAGAACCGATGACGCCGTCCAGACGTTAGAGATGCGGAAGACGTATCCTAACGTGAGGAGCAGGACATGCGGGCAGCGCTTCAGATGGTCGTGACGGCGGCAGTGCTGGCGGTCGCAGCGGGGGGAACGGCGGTCGGGCAGGCGCCGGCACATGCCACGACGGCCATCGGTCGCGCGCCGGGAAAGGGATGGAGTGCGGTGAATTTCAAGAAGCCGAGCGAAGCCGAACTCAAGCAGCGGCTCACGCCGATACAGTTCAAGGTGACCCAGAAGGACGGCACCGAGCCGCCGTTCCAGAATCAGTACTGGGACAATCACGAGGACGGGATCTACGTCGATATCGTCTCGGGGGAGCCGCTGTTCAGCTCCCGCGACAAATACGAGTCCGGCACCGGATGGCCCAGCTTCGTCCGGCCGCTCGAGCCCGGCAACATCACCGAGCATCAGGACCGGAAGCTCTTCTACACCCGGACCGAGGTGCGCTCCAAGCACGCAGACTCGCACCTGGGCCACGTGTTCGACGACGGGCCGGAACCGACCGGCCTGCGGTACTGCATGAACTCCGCGGCGCTCCGGTTCATTCCGGTGGCTCAGCTCGAAGCGGAGGGATACGGCCAGTATCTCCCGCTCTTCGCCAAGGAGAAGAGCCGCTAAGGGTTTAGCCCGCGCCGCGCGGTCGGATTCGGCGCGGGCGGCCCTGACGGGGCTTGCGCGAACCTGCGGTATTGGCTAGTGTCATCGCGCTTCACCGGGAGTCGCGTCCCGTAGGTGATCGTGGAGAGCCGCCAAGGCCTCTCGCTACACCACGGACGCGACTTTTGCTTTTCACGTCCGGCGTTGGACCACGTCAGAAGAACGGAGCTCGACGGCTCATGTCCACTTTGCGGTTCCGACCTGCACGCACCAACGGCTCGGCGTTAGCCCTGCAGCTCGGCGTGTGCCCGGATGTGCCAAGACGCCGCCTGGAGAGCCGCGAATGCCGCTTGAGCGGACAAGTCAGGCAGTACTTCGCGACCTCGAGCCGAGGTCTCGAGCTGCTGGATTCGAAGACGGGGTGGAGCGCAGACGTGGGAGTGGAGGGCCCGGACCCGGCGGCCTAGGGTCCACCTGCTCCTCGCGGGACGAGAGATCGCCCCACCTGCGCGCCAAGCCGGGTGGGGCGATCGGCGTTTTGGGGGGGGGAAGCAGGTCTTTGACAATCGATGCCTTGTGCGTGTGACCCAATAGGCAGCACAGGGCGACGAGCTGTGGCCGGCGGGCGGATGGCGGTTTCGCACGAGACGCGACTCCCGGGTGAGCCGTCATTCGTTCACCGTGCCACTTCACTCGTCCTGCCATGGAGCCGTGGCGCAATCGGCAGCGCGCCCGCCTGTCCAGCGGGAGGTTGCGGGATCATACCCCGCCGGCTCCGCATGCATGCACCGGCGTGGTGGAAATGGAAGACACGGGCCAGGGGTTGTCGGTTCAGGTCCGACCCACCCTTTTCCCAGGAGATGTTCACCGTTCACCCTCGGCGCGGGAGGCGCGATGCAGATCTTCGGAACGCACGACGACAACACGCGGGCGCAGCTCGCGCGGGTGGCCCAACGGGCGCGGAAGGTCGCGCTCATGGCCGACGGCCACGTGGGCTACGTGATGCCGATCGGCGGGGTCGCGGCCTACAACAACGCGGTGTCGGTGGTCGGCGTGGGATTCGATATCGCCTGCGGCAACGCGGCGACCCGCACTGACGCGACTCTCGACGATCTCGGTCGAAAGCCGGGACTCGCCCAGAAGGAGCTCAGCCACCTCGCCGACCGGATCGCCAACACCGTGAGCTTCGGCATCGGGCGGAAGAACCGGGCCGACGACGCGCCGA
>DASSUE010000364.1:0-2865 GCA_035707305.1 Gemmatimonadales bacterium | reverse complement strand
AGAGCGCGATCTGCTCGGCCACTACATCCCGTGGCTCGCGATCGTCGGGTCCGTGAGTCCGCTGATCGGGCTGCTCGGGACGGTGGTCGGCATCATGAACGCCTTCGTAGGCATCTCCTCTAGAGGATCGGGCAGCCTCGCCGCGGTCGCGCCCGGCGTGGCGGAGGCGCTGGTGGCGACGTTCGGGGGCCTCGCGGCCGCGATCCCGGCTGTTATTGCCTACAACCTGTTTGTCAACCGCATCCGCCTGTTCGCTGGCGAGCTCGAGGGGTTTGGCAACGAGCTGATCGGAACCATGGCACGGGAAGGACTGGTCTGAGATGGCCGTAAGCCTGGGGGGTGGACTGGGTGGTGACCGACGCGGGGAGATGGCGTTCAACGCTGACGTCAACGTGGTGCCGTTGATCGACGTGCTCCTGGTGCTGCTGATCATCTTCATGCTGACGGCCCCGCTTATGCAGGGCGGGGTCGAGGTGGAGCTGCCCCGCGCCGAAGCGCGGCCGCTTCAGCCCAAGGAAGGGATGGTCGTGTCGGTGAACCGCGACGGCCGCATCTACGTCGACAACACGCCCGTGACCTACCGCGACTTCCGATCGACGTTCCGCGCCCTGGTCACCCAACGGAAGCCGCAGGGGGTGTACCTGCAAGCGGACGCCAATGTCCCCTATGGAAGCGTGGTGCGGGTTCTGGCCGTTATCCGGACGGCCGGCATCGGAAACGTCGGGCTGGTTGCGGCTGACGAGGAACCATGAAGTTCAGGACGCCGGTCAAGCGGGAGCGACCGGGCGTCGCCATGGGGCTCGCCGGCACCACGCTCGTGCATGCCGCTCTGATCGCTGGGGTGCTGATCGCGTCCGCCTCGCTGGGGTCGCCGAGGGTGTTGCCGCCGGCCTACGCCGTCGAGCTGGTGGCCGCTCCGCGGCCCGACCCGCAGATCCGGCGTGCCCCGCCGGAGGCCTTGCCGACGCCGCCCGAGGACAAGCCGGCGCCCCTCAAGCCGCCGCCGAAGGCCAAGCCGGTGCCGAAGCCGGAGCGCAAGACGCCGCCGCGGCCGGAGCCGGAAACGAAGGAGCCGCCGGCCAAGACCCGGGCGCCGGTCGAGCCGTTGCCGGGTGAGACGCCCAGCACCGGCACTGACGTGGCCAACGTGAAGACGCCCGGGCTCGAGTTCCCCTATCCCGAATATCTGCGCAACCTGGTTACGCAGATCTACCGGCGATGGGACCGCAGCGGTCAGCAGGGGCGCCGCGCGGAGTTCACGTTCCTGATCCTGCGCGACGGCACCGTGCGAGATATCAAGACATTCCGCTCCTCCGGCAATTTCGCGTTCGACCTCGACGCGCAAGGCGCGATCGAGGCGGCCGCAAATGCCAACGCATTCGGGCCGCTTCCCGACGGCTACCCGTCGGACGTGCTGCCGATCACGTTCTACTTCGCACCGCGGAGCCAATGAGACGATCCGTTCTCCTCTCCCTCGTCGGCTGCTTTGGGCTGGCTGCTGGCGTTCAGGCGCAGGATCCTCGGCCCGGTGAGAGCATCACCGTCGGCATCGAGTACAACCCCGCCGCCCGCCCCGGACTGGTCGTGGTTCCTGGCGTCGGCATCGACTCGGTGCGCGCCATCGTACGGCGCGATCTCGACTACAGCGACCGGTTCGAGCTGATCGCGGTGTCCGACCCCGGCGCCGGCGGCAGCTCCACCGGCCCCATCAACTACGGGCTCTACAAGGCGCTCGGCGCCGAGTTCGCCGTGGAGATGGCCGACCGCGCGGGCAAGGTTATCGCGCGACTCCACGACGTAAACGGCTCGCAGATCCGATACGAGGTGGAAGCCACGCTCCCCGCGCCCACGGACGGCGGGTTCCGCATGGCGGTGCACACGCTGTCCGACGAGCTGGTACGCCGGGCCGTGGGCGAGTCGGGCATCGCGGCCACACGGCTCCTGCTGGTGCTCAACGGGCGGGTGCATCAGGTAGATAGCGATGGGTTCGGGCTCCGGCCGCTGACCCCGGAGGGCCAGACCTCGCTCTCGCCGATGTGGGCACCGGACGGGCGCCGGTTCGCGTACACCCGTCTCGGCGCCGGTCGGGGCGGCATCTACGTGCAGACGCTCGCCACCGGAGAGACCACCCAGGTGCCGGGCACCGAGACCGCGCTCAACATCACGCCGGCATGGTCGCCCGACGGCCGCACCATCGCCTATGCGCACTCCGACGAGCGCGGCACCGACATCTTCACCTCGGTGCTCGGTGGCGGGACACAACGCTTGACCGTGGGTCGCTTCGCGGACAACTTGTCACCCACGTATTCGAACGACGGGCGCCGCATCGCGTTCATCTCCACTCGCGCCGGGCCGCCGCAGCTGTACGCGATGGGGGCCGACGGGACCGATCAGGAGCTGCTCGCGCCGTTCGACTACGGCGTTACTGGCAGCTCGAACGCGCCCGAATGGTCGCCCGACGGCGCAACGGTCGCGTTCCATCGCGAGGTCCAGGGCACCGCGCAAGTTCACGTGCTCACCGTGTCCGGCCGCAGGCTCCGCGCGCTCACCTCCGCGGGGCGGAACGAAGACCCCACCTGGGCGCCCGACGGCCGCCACATCGCATTCGTCTCCGACCGGAGCGGTCAGCGTCAGCTCTGGATCATCGACAGCGAGACCGGGCGGGTGCGTCATGTGCCCACCCCGGGTCGCGCCCGCCTTCCATCCTGGTCCCGCCGGCTGGCCGGGGCCGTGACTGTTCCCAACCCCTAGAGCAGGAGTGAGAATGCGCGCCTCGTCCATCCTGGGTATGGTCGCCGCCGTCGCGCTGGTGACCGCCTGCGGCAAGAAGCCGGAGCCGGAACAGCCCGCCCCCGAGCCGGCCCC
>DASSUE010000363.1:0-3332 GCA_035707305.1 Gemmatimonadales bacterium | reverse complement strand
GCCGGGTTGAGGAACCGGAACTGACTTTCCCAGTATCGCAGGACGTGCGGCTTGAGATCGGTGAGCCCGCAGACTTCGCCGATCGAGTAGAACTCCTGGATTGGTCGCGTCGTCGTCGTCATCTCCACAGCTCCGGCTTGAGCTCGCGGCCCATCAGCTCGGCCACCCCGTCCCGGGCCGGCCGGCCGTCGAACAGCACTTCGCACACCTTGGCGGTAATCGGCAGCTCGACGCCCATCCGTGCCGCGAGCGCCGCGCCTGCGCGGGACGCATTCGCACCCTCTGCCACGCTGCGATGCGCCGCGCGATACGCCTCGAACGATTGCCCCTGCGCTACCGCGATTCCCAGGGCGCGATTGCGGCTCAAATCGCCGCACGCGGTGAGGATCAGATCCCCCATGCCCGCGAGCCCCGCGAAGGTGAGGGGATCCGCCCCCATCGCCACGCCGAGGCGGCTGATCTCCGCGAGACCCCGGGTCAGGAGGGCCGCTCGCGGATTGTGGCCCAACCCGAGTCCTTCCAGGATCCCGGCGGCGATTGCGATGACGTTCTTCAGCGCGCCGGCCAGCTCGACGCCGACGACATCGGCGTGGGAGTAGACCCGGAAGCTCGGGGTCGCGAACACTTGCTGCGTCGCCAGAGCGTCGGTCCGATCGACCGCTGCCGCGACGACCGCCGTCGGCTGCCCGGCGCACACTTCCTGGGCGAAGCTCGGCCCACTGAGGACCGCGATGCGCGCCCCGGGGAGGAGTTCGCCCAGGACGATGGACATTCGCTCGAGAGTCTCGAGTTCGAAGCCCTTGGTGACGCTGACGACCAGCGTGCCGGCTCCGAGGCAGCCGCGCACCCGTCCCACTACCGCTCGGACGGCGTGACTTGGCGCAGCCGACACCAGCACGTCGGCATCGGCCACCGCCTCACGGGCATCGTCGAACGCCCGCACCCGCGGGTCGAGCGCGATGCCGGGTAGAAAGACCGGGTTCTGGTGCTCGCGGTTGATGGCCTCGACCACCTCGGCCTCGAAGGCCCAGAGCCTGACGGTGTTGCCCTTCCGCCCAAGCAGATCGGCGAGCGTCGTGCCCCAGCTGCCGGCTCCGAGCACCGCGATTGTCGACGTCACGCCCGTTCCCGTCCGCTCTCACCAACGGCCGTCGCTGACCGGCGCTTCCCGAAACGATTCTCGGTACCCGCCAGCAGCCGCTGGATGTTCGCCCGGTGCTTCCACACGATGAACGCGGCGAGCCCGGTCTCGGCAATCAAGACCGCCCCCCGCGCGTCGTGCAGCAGCCAGGCCGCCAGCGGGAACAGGGCCGCGGACACGATGCTCGCGACCGACACATACCCCGTAAGCCACACCAGCAGCGCCCAGATCACCGTGACCGCCAGCAACGCCCAGGGGGCGAAAGCGAGGACGACACCTGCCGCCGTCGCCACGCCCTTGCCTCCCTTGAATCCCACGAACACCGAGAACACGTGGCCCACCACGGCCGCCAGCCCGCATAGGAGTGGAAACAGCGGAATCTCCGGCACCCGCGACCCGCACAGCCAGACCGCGGCCGTTCCCTTCAGTACGTCGACGAGGCCGACCGGAATGGCGTACTTCCACCCCAGCACCCGATAAACGTTGGTGGCACCGAGGTTCCGGCTCCCATGCTTGCGCAGATCGATGCCTCGGAAAAGCTTGCCCGCGAGCCAACTGGTAGGGATCGCTCCCAGCAAATACGCGAGGGGCAGCCAACCCATTGCCTCGATCATGTCCGGCGCGACCCACGCCGCGTGAGCTTGAGGCGGACGGGCGAGCCGAGAAACTGCCAGGCGTTTCGGAACCCGTGGACGAGATACCGCTGATATGATTCGGGCACGTCCTCGGGCCGGTTGGTGACGATGGCGAACGTGGGTGGCTCGGTACCGACCTGCGATGCGTAAAGCAGCTTCACTTCCTCCCCGGGCTGCTGCGGCGGCGCCGTTCGCTCGACCAGGGATCCCAGCACCCGGTTGACCTCGGCGGTCGGCACCCGCGCGCGCCGTTGCTCGGCGACCTCGAGGATCATCTCCAGCAGCCTGCGGACTCGCTGGCCCGTGAGCGCGGAGGCGTACAGAAACGGGACGTAGCGGAGAAACGGCACGCGCTCCGTGACGGCCTGCTCGCCGCGATGCGCGGTGTTGGCGTCCTTGTCTTCGACCAGATCCCACTTGTTCACCACGATGATCAGACCGCGGCCGCGTTCCCAGGCATCGCTCGCGATCCGGAAGTCTTGGGCATGGAGGCCCAGTGTGGCATCCACCACCAGAACGCACACATCGGCGCGCTCGATGGCCCGCTCGGTGCGGAGCGTCGAGTAGAACTCGATGTCATCCTCTACTTTAGATCGTTTGCGTAAACCGGCGGTGTCGATGAAGTTGAGCGTCTGCCCATTGAACCGCAAGACTGAGTCGATGGCGTCGCGCGTGGTGCCTGCCTCGGGCGCGACGACATGCCGCTCCTGGCCCAGCAATCGGTTCACCAACGAGGACTTTCCGACGTTCGGCCGTCCGACGACCGCCACATTGATCGTCTCGGCATCTTCGCCGGTTTGCCTGGCCGGCAAGCGCGCGACAATGGCGTCCAGGAGATCGCCGCTCCCCTTCCCGACCGCCGCCGACACACCGAGTGGATCGCCGAATCCGAGCTGGTAGAAGTCGTACTGCTCGGTGCTGCGCTCCAGGTCGTCGAGCTTGTTGACCGCCAGCAGCACCGGGCGCCCGGCGCGTCGGAGCCGCTCGGCGATGGCCTGATCCACGGGCGTCACTCCATCAGGACCGTCGACCAGGAATAGCACCAGATCCGACTCCGCCAACGCAAACTCCACCTGGCGTCGAATCGCCCGATCCATCGGTTCGTTGGAGTCGGGCACCAGTCCGCCCGTGTCGATGATCCAAAACCGCCGTCCGCTCCACTCGGCGTCGCCGAAGTGGCGGTCCCGTGTCGTCCCGGATCGCTCCGATACGATTGCGCGGCGGCCGCCGAGAATTCGGTTGAAGAGCGTCGATTTGCCGACGTTCGGTCGCCCGACGATCGCGACAGTCGGCTTGCTCATGCAGCGGCGGGCTCTGCCAGGGCGTCGGCAAAGTCCTTGGAGAGTCGAATCTCGATCGGAAGCGCGGCCGCCAGGCGCTCCAGCTCGAGATTGTCAATGAACACGCCGTCGTCATTCACCGCCTCGCCCGGGAGCAGCGCGAGGTCGAGATCGCGGCGGTCGGAGAGGGCGGCGGCGATGGCGGCACCCGGCACCAACCCGGCGGTCGTCACTCTGGGGCCGAACAACGTGTTCTCGACCGGGATCAGGTCGAGC
>DASSUE010000362.1:0-10304 GCA_035707305.1 Gemmatimonadales bacterium | reverse complement strand
CGGATCATGATCTCGTGGGGCATCGTCGCGTCAGCGATGATGTTCGTCCGCTCGGTCGAAAGCTTCTACGCGATGCGCCTCCTCCTGGGCGTGGCGGAGGCGGGGTTTTTCCCCGGCATCATCTATTACCTCACGTATTGGTACCCCGCGCGCGAGCGGGCCCGAGCCTACGCGGCCTTCCTCGCGGCCATTCCGCTGAGCGGCATCGTGGGCAGTCCCATCTCCGGCGCGCTGCTGGAGCTCGATGGAATGGCCGGTCTCGCCGGCTGGCAGTGGTTGTTCCTGCTGGAGGGGCTGCCCTCGGTGGTGGTGGGCTTCTGGGTGCTCTCGTACCTCGATGACCGGCCGTCACAGGCGCGCTGGCTCGCGCCTGACGAGGCCCAGTGGCTGGAGCGGACCCTGGACGCGGAGCGGCAACAAGTGGCGGCGAGCGATGCTGCCCCATTGCGGCGGGTGCTTCGCGATCCCGTCGTGTGGCATCTCGCCCTGATCTATTTCCTCGTGGTCGTGAGCCTGTACGGATTCGCGCTCTGGTTGCCACAACTGGTGAAGACCATCCCCGGCCTCACCAACGTCCAGATCGGGGTGGTCACGGCGATTCCCTATCTCGTCGCCGCGGTCGGCATGGTGCTGGTCGGCGCGAGCTCGGACCGACGGCGTGAGCGCCATCTGCACATGATCGTCTCGACCCTGGTGGGCGCGGCCGGCTTCGTGCTCGCGGCCTACCTCCGAAGTCCGATTCCGCTCGTCATCGCGCTGTCGATCGTCGCGTTCGGCGTGCTCGCACCCATCGGCGTGTTCTGGTCGCTCCCCACCGCATTTCTCCGGGGGCGCGCGGCGGCCGGTGGGATCGCTTTCATCAATTCGATCGGTGCGCTGGGCGGCTTCGTGGGGCCGGCCGCGGTGGGTTGGGTGCGGGAACGCACGGGGAGCTTCGTGGCCGCACTGCTGACGTTGGCCGGCGTTATGGTCGCCTCGGCGGCGGCGGCGCTGTGGCTTCGGGTGCGGAGCGGTACACGGAGAGAGGCAGCGGCCTGACCATGCTCTGCTTCGATGTCATCGTGAACGGGGAACGGTGGTGTCGCGCCGGCATCGGTGAGTTCGGCTCGATGGACGCCGCCGTCAACTGGGTAGGTGTCGACGGTGCCGGGCCCGAGCCACCCACCACGCTGTCGGTCAGCGGACTGCCGCTCGGCCGCACCGGTGTCCGGTGGGGCGACGTGCTGCGTCGGTTGGTCCCGGGTGATGTGGTGGAGGTTCGAATCGTGGAAGGAGATCCCGATCCGTGGACGCCGGCTGTACCCGAGGGCTTGCTGCCGTGGCCGCCGGAACCGGCGGAGGAGTGATCCCGTAGTGCTCTGCTTCGAGATCGGCATCAATGGACAGCACTATTGTCTCGCGGGTGTGGGCGCACGAGGCATCCTGAGCGCCTTCGTCACGTATTACCGGCTCCCGTCCGACGACGAGCTCCCCGACTTGGGACGGACGGTGCACCTCAACGTCTCCGGGTCCCGCCCCGACGGCACCTCGCTGCAGTGGGCCCCCGGCCCTTCGCCGGACGCGACCGTCCCGCTCCGGATCGGTGACGTCGTTACCATCCGGGTGGTCGAGGCGGCATCCGCCGACCCGGGGCGCGCTCCGCTCTAAGCCTCCGCCGACCCATGCGTCAACTTCCGGTTCTGTTCATCACGGCATTCGTGGACATGGTGGGGCTCGCGATGATCGTGCCCCTCCTGCCCTACTACGCCACCGAGTTCGGCGCGAACGCCAAGGTGGTCGGCCTCCTGGTATCGGCGTTTTCGGTCGCTCAGCTTCTCGTCGCCCCGGTGTGGGGCCGCTTCTCCGATCGCTACGGACGGCGGCCCGCGATCTTGGCCGGCCTCCTGTTGAGCGCGGTCGCGTTCGCGATCTTCGGGTTCGCCGACTCCGTGCTCGCACTGCTGGTCTCGCGCGTGGTCCAAGGGCTCGGCGGAGGGACCATCGGCGTGGTGCAGGCGTACGTCGCGGACACGTCCTCGCCCGCCGAGCGAACCAAGAGTCTCGGTTGGTTGAGTGCGGTCACGAGCCTTGGCGCCGTGTTCGGGCCCATTTTCGGCGGCGGCCTCGCAGCGCTCGGCGGTCGACACGCTCCCGGCATCGCGGCGGCGATCCTGTCGCTCGTGGTCGCGGCCTTTGCCTGGCGATTCCTGGAGGAACCGAAACCGTCCGCGATGACCAGCGGGGGCAACGTCGCCGCCACCCGGCTCACCAGTCGACAGGCGGTCGGACGCGTGCTGGTGCATTGGAGCGATCCCGCGTCGCGGCTGATCTGGATTTATGCCGTAGGCATCGGCGCGTTCTACGGTACCATTCAAATCTCGCCGTTGCTGCTGATGCAGCGATTCGGCGTCACCGAGACGAATGCCGGGTTCTTCGTCGCCTACCTCGGCGGCATGGGTGTCCTGGTGCGTTCGCTGTTTCTCGGCCCCATCGTCGACCGCCTGGGTGAGCCGCGGCTCACCCGTCTCGGCATCTTTTTCCTCGCGGGCGGTCTGGCCGCGACCGGCCTGGCCGATCGCTGGCCCCTGCTCTTCGCCGGGTTCACCCTCATGCCGCTCGGGACCGCGTTCCTGTTCCCCTGCGTCACGGGACTGCTCTCCGCCGCCGTGCGCAGTGCCGAGCGTGGGCTCTTCATGGGCGTCCAGCACACATTCGGCGGGGTATCGCGGGTGATCTTCCCCGTGGCGGCCGGTGTTCTCATCGATCGATTCGATGTGGGCGTGCCCTACTGGATCGCGGGGCTGTGCACACTGGCCACCTTGCCGCTCACCCGCGGCATGGCCCGCGCCGCCGGCCGGGAGCGCAAGGCCGCGGCTGAGGCGACTGCCACGGTGCCCGCCGCCCAGGTGACCGGCGAATTTCCGGTTCCCCCAACCGCCGGCCGATGACCGCGCGCGAGGTGTTTCGCTTTCTGGTTCACCTTCGAGCAGGCGGTGTCCCGGCGCGACTATCTCGTCTGGGGTGCCCTGCTCGCGCTGATCAAATTCTCAGGAGACGCGGCGCTGGTGTGGCTCGGCACCGGCCGGCTCTGGACGCCGCCGGACTACCTGCAGTCGGTGCCGCTTCTGCTTGCCACCCGGCTCGAAGGCGCGCCGCGCTGGCTGATGCCGGGGCTCGCGCTCTGGACGCTGCCGTTCCTCTGGATCGGCGTCACCATGACGCTTCGGCGGGCGCTCGATGCCGGGCTCAATGCCTGGATCACGCTGGTGTTCTTCGTTCCCTGGTTCAACTACGAGCTGATGGCGCTGCTCGGCCTCTTGCCCAGCCGGCCGCGACCCGTCGTCCCCCGACCACCGCGGCGTACGAGCACCGGCTGCCCGGAGCGCTGCTGGCTATCGCAGCGGGACTGGGGCTCGGCCTCGCGATGCTGGCGTTGAGCGTCGCGACGTTCGAGCGCTATGGCGTGGCGGTCTTCATCGGAACTCCGTTCGCCGTCGGGGCGCTCACCGCCTTTCTGTTCTACCGCCGCTATCCCGCCAGCGGCAACCCGCGGGCTGCACGAGGTGCGCTCGAGCATCGAAGTGAATGCGCCGCCCGAGCGCGTGTGGCAGCATGTCATCGCGTTCGATACATCCCCGAGCCGGAGGAGCTCCTGTTCCGAGCCGGCGTGGCCTACCCGCGCTACGCTATAATCGAAGGTTCCGGCGGCGGCGCGGTGCGCCATTGTGTCTTCTCGACCGGCGCGTTCGTCGAGCCGATCACCCACTGGGAGCCGGGCGCGCGGCTTGGCTTCACGGTTGCGCAGTCGCCCGCGCCGCTTCGCGAGCTATCGCTCTACGCCGGCATTTCTCCGCCTCACCTCGACGGTTATATGCGGGCTCGGCGGGGCGAGTTCCGGTTGGTGGCGCTGCCGGGCGGTCGCACGCGACTGGAAGGAAGCACCTGGTACGAGCTCGCCATGGCGCCGGAAGGGTACTGGCAGCTCTTTGCCGACCATCTCATCGGCCGGATCCACGGTCGCGTGCTGCGGCACATAGCACGTGAGGCCGAAGCGACGTCCGCCGGGAAAGCCAATAAATGAGCGCACGCCTGTTGGGACTGCACCACGTGACGGCTACCGTGGACGACGCGCAGTCGGATCTGGATTTCTGCCTCGGCGTTCTGGGCCTCCGGCTGGTCAAGAAGACCGTCAATTTCGACAACCACAGCGTCTATCACTTTTACTACGGCGACGAGCGGGGCACGCCCGGAACGATCTGGACCACGTTTCCGTATCGGGGCTGGGGAGTCCCGCAGGGCATACACGGGAAAGGGCAGATCACCGTGACCGCGTTTTCGGTGCCGCGGGAATCGCTGGCGTTCTGGCGCGACCGCCTGGCGGCGCACCGGCTCGACTTCCGAGAATTGCCGGGCCGGTTCGGTGAACCGTCGCTGGAGATTCGCGATCCCTCCGGACTCGTCTTCCACCTAGTCGGAGGCGACGATCCACGTGCACCGTGGACCGCCGCCGGAATCGGGATGGAGAACGCAGTTCGCGGTCTTCACTCGGTCACGATGCTGGTGCGCCAGTCGACTCGGACACTCGAGCTGATGACCGGAGTTCTCGGCTGGCGGATCGTGACCCGGGCCGAGCGGGCCACCCGGGTGGCGACCGGCGGCGACGGTCCCGGTCATGTCATCGACGTCGTCGACGCACCGGAGGTTCCAGTAGCGCTGAACGGCATCGGCACCGTGCATCACGTCGCCATGGCGATCGGGACCGACGAGGAGCAGCTACAGCTCCGAGAGGAGCTGGTGGCGCTCGGTCTGGCGGTCACCGAGGTGCGTGATCGGCAGTATTTCCGCTCGATCTATTTCCGAGAGCCGGGCGGAGTTCTGTTCGAGGTCGCCACCGTCACACCCGGCTTCACGATAGACGAGCCGCTCGCTCAGCTGGGTCGCGAGCTGCGCCTGCCACCGTGGGAAGAGCCGGAGCGCAGCGCCATCGAAGCGGCACTCCCCGAGGTGATCTATGCGTAGCACGTCGCTCGCCTGGTTGGCTGCGGCGTGCCACATCCTCACTGCCACGAGCACGTATGCGCAGTCCGCGGGCTCTCCCGGAAGCCTCATCGCCGCGTTCCAGGCCGCCCGCGACGCCGGCAACGCCGGCGACTGGAAGGCTGCCCGGGCCGCGCTGCAGCTGGCGCTTCGCTTCTCGCCCAACCATCCGGAAGCGCTCTATGCGCTGTCCCGCACCGAGGCTCGGCTCGGCTACGGATCGGCTGCGGTCCGCACGCTCGAACGCCTCGGCACTCAGGGTGCGGTCAAGCAGGTGGAGGACGACACTGCGTTCGGGGCGATCCGCAGGACTCGCGAGTTCAAAGCGGCCGCCGCGCGGCTGGCCGCGGCCGCGGCGCCTCTGGTTCGGAGCGACACCTTCGTGGTCCTGTCCGATCCCGATTTCATCCCCGAGGGTATCGCCTGGGATCCATCGGATGGCGCCTTCTACGTGGGCTCGCTGAGCGGGCGCGGGATCGCGCGGATCACCGGAAAGCAGGCTTCATCGTGGGTCCGGAGCGACTCCACCCGCCTGGTGCAAATCCTCGGGCTTCGGGCCGATCCCGGACGGCGGCGCCTCTGGGTGGCGGCGCTCACGGTGGACACGACGGCGCCTCGCTTCTTCCAAGGGCCGGGTGGCTGGGCCACGCTCGAGGCATACGAGCTGCCAACCGGCAAGCTGCTGGGACGGTGGGCGCCCGACTCCAGCGGTCCCCATCTCCTGAACGACATCGCGGTGACCTCCGCCGGCGATGTGTACCTGACCGACAGCGAGGGTAGTGCGCTCTACCGGTTGGCGGCGGGAGTGGGGCGGCTCGAACGGGTCCACCACGACCCGGAGCGCTTTGTCTATCCCAACGGTTTGACTCCGTCGGAGGACCAAACCCGGCTCTATGTGGCTCACTTCGAGGGGCTCAACGTGTTCGACCTCGCGACCGCGCGCCCAGCGCTGGTCGAGGTATCGGTTCCCCCCGGCGTGACTGCGACGGGAATCGACGGCCTGTACGCCTGCGGAGATGGCCTCGTCGCGGTCCAGTACCTGCTCGATTTTTCACAGATCACCCACTTCACATTGAGCCCCGACGGCCGGTCGATCACCAGTGCCCGCGCGCTGGAGCGACGCCACCCGACGCAGAGCGGCCCTACGACCGGAGCGCTGGCCCGGGATCGCTTCCTCTACATCGCCAACGCGCAGCTTGAACGATTGGAGAACGACCAGTCGCTCAAACCCGGGACGGGGGAGCGATCGGTCGTGCTCCAGCTCCCGCTGGGCCGCGTTTGCACCCAGCAGCGGCCGTAGCAACCTCACCGGACTGCTCGCCGATCTGCGTTATACTTGGGGCATTCACTGCGAGTACACCCCACGGTGTCGAGGCATCCATGACCGGTCCACCCCGTGACCCTGTGCCGCCGGCAGCGGAGCGAAGTGGCCTGCCGGGACTGCTGCGACTCATGGCCGCGCTCGCGATCGCGCTGCTGGCGGTCCTCGCCGCATTGGTCGTGCTCGATGTCGTGCCGCGGGAATTGCTGACGCAATGGTCGGTGAAGGTGATCCTGTTGACCGGTATCGCCGCGCTCGCGAGCATGGCAATCACGTTCATCCTGGGATGGGGCGGCCGGCGGAGCCCCTGACAAATGTTGGGAACCTTCCACTTGATGGCAGCTGTCTTGGCGCTGGTTGTCGGAGGGGTGCAGCTGGTGCGGCCCAAGGGCACCGCGCCGCACCGCCGGCTCGGCTGGGTGTACGCGCTGCTGGTGCTGGCCCTCAACGGGAGCGCGCTGTTCGTCTATCGGGAAACGGGCAGCTGGAATCGGTTTCACTGGCTCGCGGTGCTGAGCCTGGTGACCCTGCTCGTCGCGCTGGGCGGGTTCGTCGTGTTCGGGCGCCGGTGGTGGGTTCCCCACGCCTACGTCATGGCCGGGTCGTACCTCGGCATCGTGCTGGCCGGCCTTCTTCAACTCGCCACCCATGTGCCGGCCGGTTCGACGGTCATGTCGCTGGCCTGGATCCTGACCGGTGTGCTCACCGGCTGGCTGTTCCTGCACAAGGTCCCGGCAGACGTCCGGCACATGGTGGGGGAGGGTTGGGCCTCGCGGCTCTCCCGCGCGTGCGGCTGAACTCAGCCGCCCGTGCGCATTCGGTTGCTTCGCCACGCGACGTTGGTGGTCGAGTTCAGCGGTCGCCGGCTGATGGTGGATCCGATGCTGAGCCCCGCCGGAGCCATGGAGCCGGTTGCCGACGCCGCCGTAACGGCGCGCATTCCGATGGTCGAGCTGCCGATCTCGCATGAGGAGCTCACCGGCCTCATCGGAAGTCTCGACGGCGTGTTGGTGACCCACACGCATCGCGATCACTGGGATCAGGCCGCGGTCGAGCTGCTCCCCCGCTCCATCCCTATCGTGTGCCAGCTGAGCGATCAGGTGCGAATCGCCGACGCGGAATTTCGAGAGATCGAAGCCGTAGAGGGCGAGGTCCTGATCGGCGGCGTCCGCGTCATCCGGACCGGCGGTCGTCACGGCGTCGGTGAGCTCGGCCAGCGTCTGGGCCCGGTGTCCGGATTTGTACTCGACGCGCCGGACGAGCCCCGCCTCTACATCGCGGGGGACACCGTCTGGTGTCCGGAGGTAGCGGATGCGCTGTCCCGGCACCGCCCCCACGTGGTCGTCGTCAACGCGGGCGCCGCGCAGTTCCGCACCGGCGGGCCGATCACGATGGATGTACCGGATGTGCTCGAAGTGACGCGGGCCGCGCCGGTCGCGCAGGTGGTCGCCGTGCACTTCGAGACCATCAACCACTGCCTGCTCCGCCGAGCCGACCTGCGAGCCGCCGTGGACCGAGACGGGGTCGGAGCCCGCGTGCGCGTGCCGGCAGACGGAGACACCCTGGCGTTCGACCGGAAGTCCTGAGAGGTGGACGGAGCTCCGCAATGGATGGCCGGACCCTGACGGCTGCGGTGGCCGACATCACGACGCTCGCGGTGGACGCGATCGTCAACGCGGCCAACGAGCAGCTGGCGCCCGGCGGAGGCGTGTGCGGGGCGATCCATCGTGCCGCGGGGCCGGAGCTCGCGGCCGCGTGTGCGGCCGTCGCTCCCTGCCCGACTGGCGATGCGCGCATCACGCCGGGCTTTCGCCTGCCCGCGCGCTGGGTGATTCATGCCGTTGGCCCCCGTTGGCAGGGCGGAAACCAGGGCGAGCCTGCGCTGCTCGCGGCGGCCTATCGCGCCGCGCTGGCACGCGCGGCCGAGCAGGGCGCACGGACCGTGGCGTTTCCTGCCATCAGCACGGGCATCTACGGCTACCCGCTGGACGCGGCCACCGACGTCGCCGTGCGCACGGTACGGACCGAGCTCGCCGGCGCGCGACCGGTGGAGGCCGTGACGTTCGCCTGCTTCAGCAGAGAAGTGTTGGCGGCGTATCGCCGGGCCGGCGTGACCGACTGATCCACTCGAGTTACTATGGCAGCATCACGAGGAGCCTTCCAGCACATGACCCATGTCGTCCAGCGAGCCGATGCTCGCACCTCCGCCATGCGGCCCTTTCACTTCGCATTCTTCGTCCACGACCTCGAGGCTACCCGCTGGTTCTACCGCGACGTCCTTGGCTGTCGCGAGGGGCGGAGCACCGAGACCTGGGTCGACTTTGATTTCTTCGGCAGTCAGATCTCCGCCCACGTGACCGGACCGGTGGCGAACACGGTCGACGCGGGCGTCGTGGATGGGGTTCAGGTGCCGATGCCGCACTTCGGAGCGCTGCTCGGATGGGCGCAATTCGAGGAAGTGGCTGCCCGCATCCGTCAGGCCGGGATCGCATTCATCGTCGAGCCGCGCGTCCGCTATGCCGGTCAGCCGGGCGAGCAGATGACCATGTTTCTCCGTGATCCGAGCGGGAACGCGCTCGAGTTCAAGAGCTTTCGCAACGAGGAGCACGTCTTCACCGCGTGACCGCAGCGGATGTAGTCATTCTGGGCGCCGGCATCATGGGGGCGAGCGCGGCGTGGCATCTCGCATGCCGCGGCGTGCGCCGCATCGTGCTGCTCGATCGCGGCACCGGGCCGGGAGCCGGGAGCACTGCGCGGGCTACCGGCGGATTCCGCGCTCAGTACGCGACGCCCATCAACGTGCGCCTGTCGCTCCTCACGCGGGCGAAGCTGGAACGCTTCGTCGAGGACACCGGGGTTGACCCCGGCTATGCGCCGCATGGATACCTGTGGCTGGCGACCGCCGAGCACGAGCTGGCGGCCCTGGCCGAAGCGCGATCGGTGCAGCAGGCAGCTGGATTGTCCGAGGCGGCCGCCGTGACACCGGCCGATGTTCGTCGCCTCAATCCCGCAGTCGCGGTCGACGGCGTCGTGGGCGGTGCGTGGTGTCCCACAGACGGCTTTCTGCGTCCCCTGGCGCTGCTGGCCGGCTATCTCGACTCGGCGCAGCGATTGTCCGTGGTCGCGCGTTGGGGAGTGGAGGCGAGCGGCCTGGAGCTGGGCGCCGACGGACGGGTGACGGCGGTCCGTGCCGGCGCGGAACGAGTTCCCTGTGGGATGGTCGTCAACGCGCTGGGCGCCTGGGCCGGCGGGTGCGGGATCATGGACCAGACCGGCTTCGCGCTCCCGGTGTCGCCGCTGCGGCGCCAGGTCGCGGTCACCGTGCCCACCGACGCCCTGCCCGCCTCGATGCCGATGACCATCTTCGTGGCCGATGGCTTTCATCTGCGGGTGCGCGACGGGCGCGTGCTGCTCCTGCTCCCCACCGCCGGCGCACCGGGGCGGCCGTTCGACGACTCGGTTGAACCTGAGTGGATTCAGGCGGTGCTCGCCAAGGCGCACGCGCGCGTGCCGACGCTCCGGCACGTGCCGGTGGATCCCGCGGCCTGCTGGGCGGGGCTCTACGAGATGTCGCCGGACAAGCACGCCATCCTCGGCGCAACGCCGGGCGTTCCGAACTTCTTTCTGATCAACGGCTCGTCGGGGCACGGCGTCATGCACGCGCCGGCGCTGGGACAGCTTTTGGCGGAGATAATCTGTGACGGGCAGGCGTCGTCGCTCGACGTGCGGCCGCTCCGGCCCGAACGATTCGCGGAACGCAATCTCAACCCGGTGTCGGAGCTCTTGTGACCATCCCGAGCGACCTCGGCGGCCACACCTATCTGGTGACCGGCGCGAACTCCGGCATCGGCCGGGCGCTGGTGGAGGCGCTCGCGCGGCACCGGGCGCGCGTGGTGTTGTCGGCGCGCTCCGCGGAGCGGGTCCGTCCGGTGCTCGACGAGATCCGGCGAAGCCAGCCCGCGGCCGC
>DASSUE010000361.1:0-4693 GCA_035707305.1 Gemmatimonadales bacterium | reverse complement strand
CTCGGCTCTGGCCTGGACGTTCCGGCGGCCGCTGCAGCGCTGGCTCGACCGCCACGCCGCTGCGATCGCGGTGAGCCAACCGGTGGTCGACGCGCACGCACGTTACTTCGACGCCGACTGGGAGATCATCCCGAACGGGGTCGACACCGAGTTCTTTCAGCCGAGCCCATCCCAGTCGAATGGCGGCTCGCCGAGGCTGCTGTTTCTGGGTCGGCTGGATCCCCGCAATGGACTCGAAACCGTGCTCGACGCCATGCCCGCCGTGCTTGCGCGGCACCCGGATGCGACGCTCACCGTGGCGGGCGATGGTCCCCTCCGGCCCATCTACGAGCGTTTGGCGCGTCCGGTAGCAGACCGGGTCCGGTTCATCGGCCGCGTAAACGGCAACCGGCCGGACGTCTATGGCGCCGCCGACCTCTACCTCTGCCCCACGACCAAAGCGTCGTTCGGCATCACGCTGCTCGAGGCGATGGCCTGCGGAACTCCGCTGGTCGTGTCCGATATCACCGGCTTCCGCGAGCTGATCGACGGCGGCGCTGAAGCGGCGCTGGTCCCGAAGAACGACCCCAAGGCCTGGGCGGCCGCGACCCTCGACTTGCTGGAGGCTCCCGCGCGGCGTCGAGCGATGAGTGCCGCGGGCCTCGCGAAGGCGCAGCAGTATGCCTGGCCCCGCATCGCGGACCGGGTGATGGCGGTGTATCGGCGGGTTCGCGCGTGAGCGTTGGGGGGGTGGCGCTGGCCGCCGCCGCGGGCGCCGCCGCCGTCGGCCTGTACGGCGCCCTGGAACCGAACAATTCGTTGTTCGGCCGCGTGGTCGGCCGGGGGGCACGGGACCGGCGCGTGTATCTCACGTTCGACGATGGCCCCAATCAGGACGCCACCCCTCTCGTCCTGGACATCCTGGCCCGCGAAGCCGTACCCGCCACCTTCTTCCTCGTGGGCGGCCATGTCCGGCGCTTCCCGGACATCGCGCGTCGGATCGCGGCCGACGGCCATGCCATCGGGAACCACACGGACAGCCATCAGAGGCTGCACCTAGCCGGGCCGCGCCGCATCGCCGAGGAGCTGGGCCGTGCGCATGACGCCATCGCGCAGGCGACAGGCGTGGAACCGCTTCTTTTCCGAGCGCCCCACGGCTATCGAAATCCCTTCGTTCTCAGCGAAGCGCGGCGGCGGGGCTATCGGATACTGGGCTGGACCTTCGGGGTCTGGGACACGGCGCGCCCCGGCTCGCAGGAGATCCGCCGCCGGATCCGCCACGGCCTTCGACCCGGATCCATCCTCCTGCTGCACGACGGCGACGGCTACGACCCGTTCGGCGACCGGCTGCAAACTGCGCACGCGCTGCCCGGCATCATCGAGGATGTGCGGGCCCCCGGATACAGCTTCGCACCGGTTTCCCAACTCTTCGCCGCCTGACACGCCGCGATCGTGAAGCGGTATCGCTGGCTGTTCTGGGCCATCGCGGCTATCAGCGCCGTCTTCGCGGTTCGCTATGCCGCGCGGTTTCCCTGGACGGTCACGGTCGATTCGCTCCGACACGCGAGCTGGCTGCTACTGGCGCTGGCCGGGGCGGCGAGCCTTGGCTCCGTCGTGGCGAAGGGGTGGGCCTGGCACGTCCTGCTCCGGCCCGCCTGGCGTCACCGCTGGGTCGAGGCGCAAGCAGCGACCGTGGCGGGGGCGGCGGTGAGCGCCGTCAGCGTGTCGATCAGCGGCGAGGCGGCGCGACTGCAGGCTCTCGCGGGACGGGGTGATCCGCCGCTGAGCCCACTCATGTCGTCGATCGTCTGGAGTCGCATCACCGAAGCGATCGCGCTCGCCGTCTTCCTGGCAGGCTCGCTCGTGCTGTTGCCTCCGGCGCGGTGGATTCGCACCGCGCGTATCGCCGCGGCAGTGGTGCTCGCTCTGGTCGGCCTGTTGTGGCTCAGCGGCATCTGGCGTCGATTGGTGGCGCGTCTTCCCTCGCGGTGGCAGCACGTAGCGGGGCTCGGCGCGGTGACCGGGACCCCACCCCTGCCTCTCCCCGTGGCGCTGGGCGTGGCCAATTGGGCACTGCAGTGGTTGGCCTATCACCTGAGCATCGTGAGCGTGGGGATCGTGGCGCCGCCCGGTGCGGCGCTTGCCGCGCTCGTGGCCGCGAACTTGGGCGGGATCCTGCGCCTCACGCCGGGGAATGTCGGCGTCCTTCAAGCGTCGATCGTGATGGGCCTGCTTCCGTTCGGAGTGACTGCCGATCGAGCGCTCGCGGCTGGGCTCGCGCTGCAGGCGGTGCAGGTTCTTCCGGTTCTGTTGGCTGGGGCGCTGGTGGCCGGCCGTGCCGCCTGGCCGTGGGGCGCGAAAGCGATGCCCCCGGTCAGTACCAGCGGCGCCGGAAGCGGAGCGGATTCTGGAACAGGTGGCTCGGAAGGATGAACACCACCGCGAAGAGGCCTACCGACAGCGCGAGCCCGAGCAGCAGGAGCTCGAGCCGGCCGCTCGCGAGATAGAGAATGCTGGTGATCACGCCGATGGCGACGGCGAACAACGCGAGCAGCCCGCGCCGCACCTGTTGGGCCAGGAAGCGCTGGAGCTCCAGCGCGTCGCGAGGGTGGGACCGGACCCGCAGCTCCTCCCGTTCCACCCGGCGGAGCAGATCCCGGAGGCTTCGGACCGCCCACGCCGCCTCCATGCTCCAGTCGCTGATGGTGCCCTTCCCGTCGGCGGCGAGCAGCCCCCGCATCAGGCGGCCGGCCGAGCGCGCCACGACCGGCCGCGCGGTCGCGATGGCGTTGAAGTTGGGATCGTAGCGCAGACCGATGCCCTCGACCAGGACGGCGGCGCGGCCGAAATACACCAGATCGGGCGGCAGCATCAGCGGCCACTCATAGAACGTCCGGAGCACATCCTCGACGATGCGCTGCATCTGGCGGGGCGACACGTCATCGCGGAGCGCGACGCCCATGAGCTGCTGGGCGGCATCCCGGACGGTGCCGCGATCCACCTCGGGGTCGAGAATGCCGAGCTCGTAGAACCCGTTGATGATGCCGTCGACATCCTGGCGTACCGCCGCGAGCACGGTGCGCACCATCCGGGCCCGCGTCTCGCGACCCACCTGCAGAACCATCCCGAAGTCGAGCAGGACCAGCCGGCCGCGGGTGTCGACGAGCAGGTTGCCCGCGTGAGGATCGGCGTGAAAGAAGCCGTCCTCGAGCATCATCTTGATGTAGACCTCGGTGATCAGGGCGAGCAGCTGATCCAGGGCGATGCTGCCGTCGCTGATGCGGTCCTGCAACCGGTCGATACGTGTCCCCTCCACGTACTCCAGCACCAGGATGCGCCGGCGGGTGAGCTCGACGACCACTTCGGGAACCACGATCCGCGGGTCGGCCGCGAAGTTGCGGCGCAGGATCTCCGCGTTCCGCGCCTCCTCCCGAAAATCGAGCTCGGCCCAGATCCGCTTGGCGAACTCGCTGACGATGGCCGCGATGGCGCGGGTATGGTGATTGGGAAACAAGAGAGTCAGGACGAACAGCATGCGGAACGCGATATCGAGGTCCTGCCGCACGATCGCGTCGACGCGGGGGCGCAGGACCTTGACCACGACATCGCGACCTCGATACCGAGCGCGGTGCACCTGACCCAGCGACGCGGCCGCAAGCGGCTCGGTCTCGAATCGCTCGAACAGCGCCGAGACGGGCTGGCCGAGCTCGGCGGCGACTACCTGCTCCGCCACGCCCGGCGAGAGCGGTGGGACCTGATCAGCCAGGGTGCCAATGGCGCCGAGATATGGTTCCGGCAGGATGTCGGCGCGGGCCCCGAAGACCTGAGCAAGCTTGATGTACGTTGGCCCCAGGTCGGCCAGGGTGTGCGTCAGGCGCTCGGCGCGGCGGCGGTGCCGCTGCTCGCGATAGGCGAGCGGCGAGCCGAACACGAGGAACCGGCGGCGGTCGCGAAGGAAAGCGATGAGAAACGGCAGGAGCCGCCCAAAGACCCACAGCGCGCGCATGGACTAAAGCAGCATCCAGCTCGCCATCCCGAGCAGCAGCAGGAAGCCGCAGGTGTCAGTGAAGGTCGTCACGAAGACCGATGATGCCACCGCCGGGTCCACGCCGGCGCGCTCCAGGACCACGGGGATGAACGCACCCGCGAAGCCCGCCACCAGCAGGTTGCCGGCGAGCGCCAGGAAAACCACAAGCCCAAGCTTGGCACCTTCGCCCGTCAGCACCGCCACGATGGCAACGACCAGGCCGACAGCGAGTCCGTTGGTCAGGCCGACGAACAGCTCCTTGGTCAGCAGACGCATCGACTGCTCCGGTCGCACCCGGCCGAGCGCCAGACGCCTCACCGTCACCGCCAGCGCCTGCGTGCCGGCGTTGCCGCCCATCCCTGCGATGATCGGCATCCACACCGCGAGCGTCACCAGACGCTGCACCGTGTCCTTGAACAGATACACGACGCCCGCGGCCAGAAAGGCGGTGAGCAGATTGATGTAGAGCCACGGGAGCCGGCTCCGAACCGCTTCACGCCATCCGCCGGTCAGCTCCTCGTCGCCCGCCGCGCCGCCGAAGCGCAAGATGTCCTCGGTGGTCTCCGCTTCTACGACATCGATGACATCGTCGAAGGTCACCCGTCCGAGCAGCCGCCCGGCGTGATCCACTACCGGGACACTCTCGAGGTTGTAACGGGCCATGACCCGCGCCACCTCTTCCTGGTC
>DASSUE010000360.1:0-6733 GCA_035707305.1 Gemmatimonadales bacterium | reverse complement strand
CCGGCACGCTCCCGCCCCGGCCAACGCAGCCGACGACTGCTGGCTCGAGTGCCGGGCGTTCCCCGCTGGCGACGGCGGGCTCCATGTGATCATGCGCGACGTCACCGGTCGCCACCAGGCCCATCAGGCCATCGCCGCCAGCGAGCGTGAGCTCCGCCGCATCGCCGAATCCGGCATCGTCGGAGTCCTTTACTGGGAGATCGGCGGACCCGTCATCGACGCCAATGACCTGTTTCTCGAGACCATCGGGTACACTAGGGAGGATCTCGAGGCGCGTCGCATTGACTGGCGTGCGATCACACCGGCCGAGCACACCGCCGCCGACGACGCGCGGGTCGCGGAGCTGCTCGCCAACGGGATGCACCCGGCGTACGAGAAGGAGTACACCCGAAAGGACGGCGTGCGGGTGCCGGTCCTGGTCGCGTCCGCCTTCTTTCAGGGCTCGGACAAGCGCGGCATCAGCATCTGCGTGGACCTCACCGGCCGGCGCCGGGCCGAGGCCGAACGCGACGCGGCCCGCGCGGTCTTCGATCGCTTCGTGGACGCGAGCCCCGTGGGGTTTGCGTTGTTCGATCGCGAGCTCCGCTGCGTCCGGGCCAACCGGGCCGGCGCGAAGGGAGTCGGGCAACTCCCCGAGGCGCTGGTCGGCCTCCGCATGCGGGACATCATCCCCGGCATCGCCCGTCAGGCCGAGCCGTTGATGCAGCACGTGCTCGACTCCGGTGAATCGGTGGACGACGTCGAGATCATGGGCAAGACGCCTGGCTCGTCGGGGCGCCGCGCCTGGATCACTTCTTTCTTCCCGGTGCGCGATGGCGCCGGGACCATCGTGGGCGTCGGATCCACCGCGGTGGATGTTACCGACCGCCGCCGCACCGAGGAGGCGCTGCGCGAATCCGAGCGCCTCGCCGCCGTCGGCCAGCTCGCGGGCGGGGTGGCCCACGAGGTCAACAACGCGCTCCAGGGCGTGATCGGCTTCGCCGATTTCGTCTTGAAGGATGCCCAGCTCGCCGGCGAAACGCGGGAAGACGTGGACCAGATCCGAAAGGCCGCGGATCGCGCCGCCGCCATCACCCGCCAGCTGCTCGCCGTCGGGCGGAGGCAGCTCCGCGACGCCGTCCGGATCGACGTCCGCCAGCTCTTCCAGGACTTCGCGCCGATGCTGCGACAGGCACTCGGCCCCGAGCGGGAGCTGGTGCTGGACCTGCCGTCCGAATCCGGACGTTCGGCCTGGCTGCTCGCCGACCGGGGCCAGCTCGAGCAGGTCTTGCTCAACCTCACGCTCAACGCGCGCGACGCCACCCCGGCGGGCGGCCGCATGATCTGGCGGGTCGAGGCCGCCGAGCTCGATGCCGCCGCGCTCTCGGCGCTCAACCGGGCCGACCTGCAGCCGGGTCGGTACGTGAGGATCGACGCGGTGGATACCGGCGCCGGAATGGACGAGGAGACCCGCTCCCGCGCGTTCGAGCCGTTCTTCACCACCAAGCCCACGGGAAAGGGAACCGGGCTGGGCCTCTCGGTCGCGTACGGCATCGTGCGGCAGAACGGCGGCCACATCGCGATCCGAAGCGAGCCGGCCCGGGGCACCACGGTCTCGCTCATTCTTCCCGAGGTCCCGTCGCGGGCGGTTCGCCGGGCATCGCGGCCGGTGGCACCGCTGCGCGAGATCCCGCCCGGCACCAGGGTCCTCGCGGTGGACGACGATCCGGCGGTCCTCGCGCTGTTGCAGCGAATGCTCCGCGCGCTCCGGCTCGACGTCACCACCGCGACCAACGGCCGCGACGCGCTCGCGGCGCTGGAGGCTGCGCGCTTCGACGTCGTGGTCACCGATGTGGCGATGCCGGAGATGGACGGGCTCGCCATCGCCCGGGCCGCCGAACGCCGCGGCGACATCCCGGTGTTGTTCGTCACCGGCTGCACGTCGGAGGAGCTGGCGCAGCGGGGCATCGCCGGCGGGTCGATCGTGCTGCAGAAGCCGTTCACCCCCGACGATTTCACCGAGGCACTGGTGGCGCTCATGGCCAAGGCGGCCCATTAGAAATGCGAAACGGGCCCCGCGAGGGCCCGTTGGCGACGTGGTCGTTCGATGGAGCTGAGGGGGATCGAACCCCTGACCTCTGCAGTGCGATTGCAGCGCTCTCCCAGCTGAGCTACAGCCCCCCGGAACGCCGCAAACTACCGAGCGATCAGCAGATAGTCAACGTTGCCACGCTGCGACTACGGGTGAGAATCGCCCACCGATGACCCGACCCGAGGTGCTGGGGATCGAGCTGGTTCGGCAGCTACACCAGCTCGGCGTGCAGCCCGGCGGCGTGCTGCTGGTGCACACCTCGTTTCGCGCTGTGCGGCCGGTCCAGGGCGGGCCCGGAGGGTTGGTCAGGGCCCTCAGCGACGCGGTCGGCCGCGCTGGCACGTTGGTGATGCCGTCGTGGGGCGGGAACGACGAGCAGCCGTTCGATCCGCGAACCACGGCCGCCGCGGCAGACCTGGGCGTCGTGGCCGACACCTTCTGGCGACTGCCGGGCGTGCGCCGTAGCGAGCACGTCCATGCGTTCGCTGCCGCCGGTCCCGCCGCGGAGCGGATCCTCGCCGACCCCCTCCCGCTCCCACCACACATTCCGGAGAGCCCGGTCGGACGCGTACACCAGCTCGACGGCCGGGTGCTACTGCTCGGCGTGGGACACGATGCCGACACCACGCTCCATCTCGCGGAGCTGCTCGCAGCGGTGAGGTACGGCGTCGCGAAGCACTGCACGATTATCCGGGACGGCCGGCCGGTTCGGCTCGACTATCGGGAAAACGATCACTGCTGTGAGCGGTTCGCTCTCGCCGACGAGTGGCTTCGAACGCGCGGTCTCCAGCGCGAGGGGCGTGTGGGGTATGCGCACGCACGCCTCGCTCGCGCCAGGGACATCGTGTCGGTTGCGCTCGAGCACCTGCGGGAAGATCCGCTTGTGTTTCTCCACCCGGCCACGAGCGGCTGCGCCGAGTGCGACGACGCTCGCCGGAGCGTTACTTGATCGGGCTCACCCGGAGCAGCCGCCCCGCGCCTTCGTCGGTGATCACATAGACCAGGCCGTCCGCCCCTTGCTGCACGTCGCGGATCCGGGCACCGAGTTCGCCGCCGTAGCGCTCTTCCTTGGCAACCTTGCCGTCCTTGAGCTCGAGCCGAACCAGCGCGCCGGGTTGCATCGAGCCGATCAGGAGGTTGCCCTTCCAGCCGGGAAATCTGTCGCCGGTATAGAACAGGAGACCTGACGGCGCGATCACGGGATCCCAGTAGTAGACCGGTTGCTCCATACCCGGCTTCGCCGTGCCCTCGCCGATCCTGCCGCCTGCGTACTCGACCCCGTACGTGATCACGGGCCAGCCGTAGTTCTTCCCCGCCTCGGGGTGGTTGAGTTCATCGCCACCCCGGGCGCCATGCTCGACGGTCCAGAGCTGCCCCGTAGCGGGATCGATCGCCGCCGCCTGCACGCTCCGGTGCCCGACCGACCAGATCTCAGGCCGTGCACCCGTCCTGCCTATGAACGGGTTGTCGTTCGGGATGGAGCCGTCGGGGTTGATCCGTACCACCTTGCCGATAGTGGACGACAGGTCCTGCACCCTGGGCCGCTGATCCTGTCGGTCGCCTTGGGTGACGAACAGCTTTCCGGCACGGTCGAACACGAGCCTCGACCCGAAGTGGTTTCCGTGGCCGCTCTTCGGTTGCTGGCGATAGATCACCGTCGTGTTCTCGAGCCCGCGCCCGCCCAGCCGGCCGCGGGCCACCGCCGTCCCGGCTCCGCCCCGGCCCGGCTCGGCGTACGAGAGGTACACCAGCCGGTTCTCGGCGAACTGAGGATCGATCGCCACGTCGAGCAGTCCACCCTGGCCCTCCGCAAAGACGGCGGGGACGCCGCCGAGCGGAGGCGACAGCTTCCCGTTCTGGTCGACGATGCGAAGCCGGCCTGGGCGCTCGGTGACGAGGATGCGGCCATCGGGCAGGAAGGCGAAGCCCCACGGGTGCTCCAGCCCGCTCGCGACGGTCTCGACCTTGAGCGCGCCGCTGACGGCCTTGGGCGTGGGTGAGCGGGGCGCGCCGCCGTCCTGTCCGCTCGCGGCTGGCGCGGCGCAGGCGGAGAGAAGAACGGCCGGCAGGAGTACAGCAACGGTTCTTGGAATGCTCATTCCAGGTCCCCGTCGGGCAGAATGACCCCAAACGGCGCGCCACTCGGGTTGGTGTTGTCGAAGACGATGAGGGACGCGACTTGCCCCTCCGCAAATGTGAGCGCGGCCGAGGAGATGAGCGCCGTCTTCGTGCCTGTCGGTGTCAGCCTGATCTGGAACCTGCCGATGCCGATCTCCTGGTATGCGGTGACTTCCTTCCAGTCGATCCCCGTGACAAGTGGGGTCGCCGCGTTCAGGTCAGCATCGGGTGTGGTCACGTACAGATCGAGCGATGGCGCGGCCTGGCCGGCATGGATGATCCTGAGACTCCAGTTGCCGCCGCCGGGCGCGGCTTCGTCGATGGTGGTCAGCGCCGTGATCTCCGTCCCCGATCCGGTGATCACGACCGTCTGGAAGCGTCCCGCCGTAACGGTGATCGGGGCGGAAATGAAGGTCGGGCCGGGGACCCCGTTTTCGTCGGGCAGATCCCGCATCGCGATATCGTGGGCGCCGGCGTCCATCGTGAGATACCCACTCGTCCGTAGGTATGCCAGACGCGTCACACCTGAACCGTCGAGCACGAAGTCGGCGTCGCCGCCGGCCGCGAGACTTGCATTGGTGATCCGGAGCTTCCCCTCCGTGTCCGGGTCGAATGGATCGTCGCTGCCGCAGCCGGCGGCGAGCGCTGCGAGGGCGAGTCCGAGCCACCGCGCGGAGTGCAAGATTGGCATGAGTCCTTTTCCGAGTCCGATTCCCGAATGATAGGTGACGAACGGCGCGTTCGTTAAGCCACGCGTGCCAGCTGACGGTCATGCACCCGGCGAAGCAGGAGCAACGAACAGATCGCCCCGGCCAGGGCGAGGAACATGTCCCACTGCGTGTCCCAGGGGTCGCCCTGGGTCCCCAGGAACGCGTCTGCCGCTTCGCCGCTGGCGGCCGCGGTCCACCATTCGATCAGCTCGTAGAACGCGCTGAACGCGAGGCAGATCGACACCACCACGAACCCGAGCCAATGGCTGCCGCGGAGCGGTGAGCAGCGCCACAGGATCTCCCGCGCCAGGATGGCCGGCACGAATCCCTGCGCGAAGTGGCCCAGCCGGTCATAGTGGTTTCGCGCCAACCCCAGCCAATCCTGTACCCAGAAGCCGGCCGGCACCTGAGCATAGGTGTATTTGCCGCCCACCATCAGGATGACCGCGTGAACGGTGAGCAGCGCCGTGAGCAGTGGAGTGAGCGGAAATCGCCGGTGCGTGGCGAGGACGATCGGTAGCCCGATCAGCACCGGCGCCACTTCGAGCAGCCAGGTGAACCGGTCGTGCGGCCGGATCCCCGACCAGACCAGCACCGCCAGCACGACGCCGAGCAATGCGTACCGGTATGCGCCGCCCTGGTCCCGCTCGCCCATGTGCTCCTCCTGGTTCAGTCCGAGTACGGCACGTCCAGCGTCAGTCCGTCCCGCGCGACGATCGTCTCCGGAAAAACCGCCTTCGCCTCCGCCAGCAGCTCGGGCGCTTCGCGACTGTAGCGGGGACTGATGTGGGTGAGCACCAGCCGCCGCACTCCCGCCTGCCGCGCGACCTCGGCCGCCTGGGCGGCGGTCGAGTGTCCGGTCTCGATCGCGCGCGCGCGCTCGTCCTCGCCGAACGTGGCCTCGTGCACCATGAGATCCGCACCCGCCGCCGCGTCCACGACCGAGGCGCACGGTCGAGTGTCGCCGGTGTACACCACTTTGCGGCCGCGCCGCTGGTCGCCCACCAGCTCGGCGGGCTCGATGCGTCGGCCGTCAGCCAGCTCCACCGCCTCGCCCTTGTGAATCCGGCCCCACAGCGGGCCCTCCGGAATGCCGAGGGCACGCGCCCGATCCGGATTGAACCGTCCCAAGCGCGGATGCTCGACGATCGCGTACCCCACGGTGTCGGCCCGGTGGTCGGTCTCGAACACCACGATGTCGTAGTCGCCCCGGCGCAGCGTCTGGCCGACCGCTACCTCGACGATCTCGACCTCGAAGCGGTTCCGCTCGATGCCGAGGTTCACCGCCGCGCTGAGGAACCGGTGGGCGCCGCGCGGGCCGTAGAGCGTCACCGGCGCGGTGCGGTCCTGCAGCCCCATGGTGCGCAACAGACCGGTCACGCCCAGCATGTGGTCGGCGTGATAGTGGGTGAAGAAGATGTCGCGGAACGCGAAGCTCACACCGTAGCGCATCATCTGGCGCTGGGTGCCTTCGCCACAGTCGAACAGGACGGTTTCGCCCTCGCGGTCGACCGCCAGGGCCGCGACGTTCCGCTCCACGCTCGGCACCGCGGCGCTGGTGCCGAGCAAGGTGATGGTGAGCACGCGCCTACCGCTCTCCCTCTTCCACCGCTTCCTCCAGCTCGTGTACCACTCGCCCGAGCTCCCGGACCAGGGGGCCGCGCCGTCCGCGGCCCTTGAGAACCTTCACGAGTTCGGCGTAGTACCAGAGCTGGTCTTTCTTGCCGGCGTTAAAGCGGCGCCACAGCCGCTCGCCGAGGTGGCGGTAGTCGTGCAGCACGGCGCGCGCGTTGTGCAGCTTGTCGGCCGCGGCCACCCGCCGTACGTCTGCGGG
>DASSUE010000359.1:0-2107 GCA_035707305.1 Gemmatimonadales bacterium | reverse complement strand
TCCAGTGGGGCGATCGCGCTGCGTCGCTCGGCGATGGTCCGCTGGATGTCGCGTTCCGGTTGGAGACCAATGATTGGCAGGGGATCTCCAGCCTGCAGGCGCGGCTCTGCGCCGCGGCGCCGGCGCTCGCCGCCACTCCGGTTCGGCTTCCCGCCTGCTAGCGTGCGGATCGTCGCCGGGCGGTTCGGTGGCCGGCGGCTGATCGTGCCGCGGGGCCGCGTTCGCCCCACGGCAGACCGCGTGCGCGAATCGTGGATGAGCATCGTGGCCGCCGAGCTGCCGGGGGCTCGCGTGGCCGATCTTTTCGCCGGCAGCGGAGCGCTGGGGTTGGAGGCGTTGTCGCGCGGCGCCGCCTCGGCCGACTTCGTCGAGCTCGCGCCGGGCTCGCTCGATGCCCTCCGCGCGAACATCGAGGCTCTCGGCCTGGAGGGCTCGGCGAAGGTGCACCGCGCCGACGCCTTGCGGTTCGCCGAACGGCTCAAGCCCGGAGCGTACGATCTCGTATTCGCTGATCCGCCGTATACCACTGATGCCGCCGAACGGGTAGCCGCACTCTTCCGCCGGACTCCGTTCGCCCGCATTCTTTCGGTCGAGCATCGCGCCGAGCTGGTTCTGGACGGCGACGATACCCGCCGTTACGGCGACACCGCTATCACCTTCTTTCGGGCACCATGACCCGAATCGCGATCTACCCTGGATCGTTCGACCCTCCCACGCGCGGGCATGAGGACCTGATCCGCCGGAGCTTGGCGCTGGCCGACCGGCTGATCGTCGCGGTCGCGACCAACGTGTCCAAGCAACCGCTGTTCTCCGTGGAGGAACGGGTCGCGATGCTCCGGACGATGTGTGAGGGTGAGTCGCGGATCACCGTCGAGGCGTTCGACGGTCTGCTGGCGGATCATGCGCGGCGGGTCGGCGCGACTATGGTGGTTCGCGGACTCCGCGCGGTGAGCGATTTCGAGTACGAGTTCCAGATGGCGCTCATGAATCGCCAGCTGCACCCCTCGCTCGAGACCGTCTTCCTGGTCCCGGCGGTAGACCTCACCTATTTGAGCTCGAGCATGGTGCGCGAGGTCGCCCGCTTCGGCGGAGATGTGAAGGCGCACGTTCCTCCCGTCGTTGCCGAAGCGCTTCGCCGTAGGTTCACGTCATGACCTTTCGCGCCGACCTGAAGGGCCGCGCGGCCGAGCGCAAGGCTCGAATCATCCTCGCCGAAGGCGACGAACCGCGGGTCCGCGCCGCGGCCGAGACCCTCCGGGCCGAGGGGATCGCGGAGCCGATCCTGTTGGGCGGCGCGGGGGGCATCGACATCGTCAGCGATGCCCGCCTGCCAAGGGTGGCCAACCATCTTCGAGCCCGACGGCCCGACCGGGTGCGCGACGGGGTGCATGCCATCGAGCTCGCGGAAGAGCCACTCAACTTCGCGGCCAGCCTGGTGGCGCTGGGCGAGGCCGACGGCTGCGTGGGCGGCGCGGTGGCCACCACCGCTGACGTAATTCGCGCCGCGCTCTGGGCGGTGGGCACGGCGCCGGGCGTGAACCTGGCCAGCTCCGCGTTCTACATGGTGACGCCGGACCGCGGCGTGCTCACGTTCACCGACTGCGCCGTCGTGCCTGATCCGACCCCCGACCAGCTTGCCGAGATCGCGCTGTCCGCCGCACGCGCCCGCTCGCAGCTCGTGGGAGATACCCCGCGGGTGGCTTTCCTCTCATTCAGCACTCGGGGCAGCGCCGGAGGAGCGGCGGTGGATCGGGTACGCCACGCCGCCGCGCGATTCCGGGAGCTGGCCCCCGGAATTTCCTCGGATGGCGAGGTACAGGTCGACGCTGCCCTCGATCCTGACATCTGTGAGCGGAAGGCCCCCGGGTCCGCCCTCGGTGGTCGGGCCAACATCCTGGTGTTTCCCGATCTCGACGCCGGCAACATCGGCTACAAGCTGGTCCAGCAGCTCGGGAACGTCGTCGCACTGGGGCCGCTGCTCCAAGGGCTCCGGCGACCGGTTTCCGACCTTTCCCGCGGCGCCACAGCCGATGATATTGTCGAGGTAGCGGCGATGGTGGCCCTGCAGAAAGACGCCGCGACCACCTGACGGAGCACCGAATGGGCT
>DASSUE010000358.1:0-2899 GCA_035707305.1 Gemmatimonadales bacterium | reverse complement strand
AGCAAGTGTGGATGCGGCGACACGTCGGCCGCGGCCTCCAGAATCTTCTCAATGCCGGGGTGCGAGCAGCCCACGACGACGACAGTGCCCTTGGCCGTCTCGAGCACCAGGGAGAGCTCTTTCAGCTCGATCGTGCCGGGCCGATCCGACACCGTCGCGACGAGGGTAACCCCTGGTCCGATCCGCGTCGTGCTGTCAATCCAGGAAAAGCGCGCGTCGGGCCAGGGGGTCCCCGAGATGAGCGTGTCGGGCATCGCGCCGCCGAAGTACCGCTGTTCGGCCGGGAGCGTGCTATCCCGCCTCACGAAGGCATAGTCGACGGCGTTGCCAAAGACACCGAAGCCTTCCTTCGGAGCGTAGATCCGCACTTTCGGGTTGATCCGCAGTAAGTAGTTGAGGCCGCTGGTGTGATCGCCGTGCCGGTGGGACACGACCACAAGGTCGAGACGGCGGAGGTCCACGCCGAGCTTCTGCACGTTGTGCTCGAAGATCGCCGCATTGTTACCGGTATCGAACAGGATGCGCTGACCGCGATACTCGACTAGCGCGGCGAAGCCCCAATCTCGGGTGAGACCAACCCGTCGGCCGAACGCGTCGTAGAGAATCGTGACCCGGTCGGTGGTCGGGGCACGCGCGGTCAGGGCCGGTGCCGAGCCGAGGGCGAACGAAACGAACATCAGGCAAGCGGCGAGTCGCATTGGCCCCTCCTCAGCCTTCAGGCTTCGTCGGTCAGCGATGCCTCAGGCTCAGGGTTGTAACCCGGCCGGCCCAGGGCGGCATAGGTGAGCTTCTTGCCAAGCTCGACCCCCGGCTGATCGAAGGGGTCCACGCCGTACCACACCCCGGCGTACCCGGTGGCGAGCTGGAAGAACATGATCAGCTCGCCCAGCGTACGCGGCGTCAGCGCCGGGAGCTTAAGCGTGCAGTTCATCCGTCCGGCCCGCGCCAGCGCGGCGGACGTCGCCGCGTACTCCGCCCGGAGCAGCCCGGCGAGCGAATGGCCGGGGAGGTACGCGAGATCGGCCGGGAGCCCGTCGCGTGAGGGTATCGGCACGTCGACGCCTAGATCCTCCACCACGACGAAGCTGATCACTTTGTCAAAGGGCCCTTCCATGAACAGCTGCACCTGGCTGTGCTGATCGGTCGCGCCCACGGCACCCACTGGGGTCGGCCCCGCGAAGACCTGGCGCTGGCTGCGGTCCGCCTCCTTACCGAGGCTTTCGGCCCACAGCTGGCGATACCATTCCGCGAACTCGCGCAGTCGATCGGTATACGGCATGAGGACGTGAATTCGCGCATCGAGGGTAGCGTCCGCCATCCAATGCAGTCCGGCATACAACGCCGCGGGATTCTTCCGAAGATCGTCGGCCGCCGCGCGGTCGACGGCATCGCGCGCCCCGGCCAGGAGCTGCTGGATGTCGATGCCGACCAGAGCGGCCGGGAGCAGGCCGACCGGAGACAGGACGCTGAAACGTCCACCCACCGCGGGCGGCACGCTGAGGGTGGCGATACCCTCGCGACCCGCCAGCTCCCTGAGCGCGCCCCGCTCCGGATCCGTCGTAAATACCAGGTGCCGCGCGGCGGCCGGCCCCAACGTGTCGTCGAGCCAGCCGCGGACTACCAGATACTGCGCCATCGTCTCCGCGGTACCGCCCGACTTGCTGATCACGTTCACCAGTACCCGGCGGGGATCGATGCGCTTGAGTGCGGCGGCGACCGAGGTGGGATCGACATTCTCCAGCACCGTCAGGCGCGGGAAGAAGTCCCGGCCCTCGTCGTCCAGCTCATTCCATGCGGGCGAACGAAGCGCCCCCAGCAAGGCTCGGGCACCCAGCGCCGACCCGCCGATGCCGAGTACCAGCACGTGATCGTGCGCCTGGCCCAACCCTTCCGCGAAGGTGGCGATCTCTTTGACGGTCGCGCCCTGGTCCACGAGGCCGTAGAAGCCGTACTCTCCTCGCCCGCGCCGATCGCCGATCTCCGACTGTACGGCAGGGAAGCGCTGCACCAGCTGGTCCAGCCGGGCACGTGGGAGTCCGTGTTGCCTGTCGAGCGCGTCCTGGAACAAGCGGCCATACGCGAATCGGATCACGCGACCTCCACAATGAGCCCGTCGTACGCTGGCATGATGCCGGGTGGAAGCTGCGTCTCCAGCTCCGCATGGCCGGTCTCGTGCGTCAAATGGGTCAGGTAAGTGCGCTCGGCACCAAGGTCCTGCGCGGTCTCAACGGCCTCGGCGATGCTGAGGTGCGTGGGATGAGGCCGCCACCAGAGCGCGTTGAGCACCAGCACGCGGAGGCCGCGCAGCCGCGCCCGTTCGTCGGGCGGGACTGCTTTCACATCGGTGATATACGCGAGATCGCCTACCCGGTAGCCGTAGACCCGCAGGAGCCCGTGTTGAAAGGCGAGCGGAAGCACGTCGAGGCCGGCGATGAACGCCCGACGGTTGGGCTCGAGGGGCCGAAGCTCAAGACAGGGCTTGGAGGTGCCCTCGTATGGCCGAACGCTGTCGTTGAAGATGTAGTCGAACGACATCCGGAGCCGCTCGAGCGTCTCCGGCGGTCCGTAGATCGGCAGCGGCCGGCGCTGCCGCACCGAGAACATGCGGAGGTCATCGATGCCGTTGATGTGATCGGCGTGCGCGTGCGTGTACAGCACGGCGTCCACACGGCATTGGCCGGCGGCCACCAGCTGGAGCCGGAGCTCCGGCGGAGTATCGATCAGGATCGATACCTCGCCCGCCTGCACCAGCGCGCCCGCCCGGGTCCGCCGGTCACGCGGATCCGACGAGTGGCAGACGTCGCAGCCGCAGCCGATCTGCGGAACGCCAAACGACGTTCCCGTGCCGAGAAAGATCAGCCGCATCGAGCCCGTCACACGGCTTCGATCTTCAAGAGGT
>DASSUE010000357.1:0-4805 GCA_035707305.1 Gemmatimonadales bacterium | reverse complement strand
TGAGCGAGCGGGCCAAACGCATTCGCCAACGGAGCGCCGACGACCTCACGGGCGAGGTCAACGGCAAGGCGCCCGACACAACGCTCCGGATCTTCGCCGCCGATCCGGGAACCGTGCGGCAGGCTATGGAGTTGGTTCTGGCGAGCCAGGTCAAGGCGTGGCGCTTCGGCGGGTCGGTGCAGGCCCCCGACGGCACCCCGGGGCTGGAATACCAGGTTCGACTCCGCAAGAAAGTTCCCGCCGACCTGCTCATGGCCCAGCTCCGCGAGCGCGGGCGGGCGCAGAACGTCCGCGTCGAGATGAGCTGAGGACCGTCAAATGGCGCTCGAAACCGGCACGCGCGACACCTATCAGCGGTTGCAGGCCGCCCTGAACGGCCGCTACACGCTGACGCGCGAGCTAGGCCACGGCGGCATGTCCACCGTGTTCGAGGCCAAGGACATCCGCCTGGACCGGACCGTCGCCGTGAAGCTCTTGGACCGCGCGGTCACCGGCACCATCGGCGTGGAGCGGTTCGTCCGCGAGATCGCGATCACCGCCCGGCTGCAGCATCCCCACATCCTCACCCTGATCGAATCCGGCAAGGAAGACGGACTGGTCTACTACGTCATGCCGTTCGTCGGAGGCGAATCGCTTCGCGAGCGGCTCACACGCGAGCCCCGTTTCCCGGTAGCCGAAGCGGTGTGGATCGCGCGCGAAGTCGCGGACGCCCTGGCGTACGCCCACACCCAGGGTGTGGTCCACCGCGACATCAAGCCGGAGAACATCCTGCTCTCCGACGGGCACGCGCTGGTGGCGGATTTCGGGATCGCGCGCGCGATCGAGAATTGCAACGTGTGCGGCCCGTCCGCGGGGATCACCGCGGTCGGTCTGCCCATCGGCACCCCTGCCTACATGAGCCCGGAGCAAGCCGAGGGCCGCCCCGACGTCGACGGCCGGAGCGACGTCTACTCGCTCGGGTGCGTGCTGTTCGAGATGCTGGCGGGCAGGCCGCCCTTCATGGGGCGGAACGCACGCAGCGTCATGACGCAGCACGTGACCACTCCGCCTCCCTCGCTGCCCGAGCTTCGGCCCGGGCTCACGCCCGGCGTGGTGGACGCGGTCGAGCGCGCCATCGCGAAGGACCCCGCGGAGCGCTTCGCCACGGCCAAGGAATTCCGCGACGTGTTGCAGCTCATCGCCGCGACCGAGGTGGTGGAGCAGGCCACCCCGCCGGAGGTGCGGGCGAGCTCCGGCGCCCGGCGCCTTACACCCGTCGCCGTAGCTCCAATTTCTCCTCCCGCCGAGGCCGAGCCGGCCCGCGGCAGCCGGACCGGGCTCTGGCTATTGCTGGGCGCCGCGCTCGCAGCGCTCGCCCTTGGTATCGCGATCCTTACCGGGCCGGCAGAGCTGCCCAGCGATCAGAGTCGCCGGACCACCCAGCCGGCCCAGGCGCGCGGCGGTGCATCCATCGCCGTGATGCCACTCGCGAACTACGGCAGCGATTCCAGCTCGGCGTTTCTGAGCGAGGGGCTCACCGAGGAGCTGATCGCCAAGCTGGCCGGGGTCCGCGGCCTCAAGGTCATCTCCCGCACGTCGGTGATGGCGCTGGCCGGCAAAGGTCTCACCATCCCGCAGATCGCCGACACGCTGGGGGTGGACCACGTGCTGGAGGGATCGGTGCAGCGCTCTGGTCAGCGAATCCGGGTCACGCTCCAGCTGATCGACGCGCGCAACGACGCACACCTCTGGGCCGAGTCGTACGATCGCGAGCTGTCCGACGTGATCGCGGTGCGGCAGGAGATCGCGTCCAAAGTGGGCAACGCGCTGCGGATGACGGTGCCCGGACTCGGGGCGCAAGAGGCTGCGGAAACGACCACGAGTCCGGCCTACGAGGCGTTTCTCCGCGGTGGCTACTGGGTGAGCCGGCCAACGCAGGACGGGCTCGACCGGGCCATCGAGGCATTCAACGACGCCATCCGGCTCGATTCCACCTACGCACCGGCCCACGCTGGACTCTCGGAGGCGCTCCGGTCGTGGGTTCACCTGGGCCATCCCGGCACGCGCGAGCCGTACGCCACCTTCGCGGAGGCCGGTCGCCACGCGGACCAGGCACTCGCGCTGGACTCACTGCTCGGGCCCGGCTACGTGACGCGCGGCCTGGTGCGGGCGCTTGGCTGGGCACCGGCGGAAAGCATGTATTCGGACTTCGAGCGGGCGCTGGCGCTCCTGCCCAACTCGTCCCATGCCCACCTCGCGTCATCGCTCGGGCTCGCGCGGGAGGGACGCTATCCCGAGGCGCTCGCGGCCGCGCAGCGGGCGGCCCAGCTCGACCCACTGTCGCCGTCGGTGCGTGCCGTCCTCGCCCTCACCGCCCTGGGCGCGCGGCGGCACGACCTCGCCATCGCCGAGAATCGGCGCGCGCTCGCGCTCGAGCCCGGGTTTGTCGGCGGACATTCCATCGAGGCGCTGGCGGACGTCCTGGAGGGCCAGGCCTCGCGATGCTTGGACCTCGACCTCACCGGATTCCCGGAGACCCGCGCGATCTGCCTGCGGAGCGCCGGACGTCAGTCCGAGGCGACCGCGCTGATCGATTCGACCGTCGCGGCGTATCAGAGCGGATCGTTCGGCCGGGTCTTCCAGGTGGGTATCGCCGCCGGGTATTTCGCCCAGGCCGGCGATGCCGCCCGCACAGTGCGGCTGCTCGAACAGGCGTTTTCGGTCTCACCCCTCGGCTTCGACTTCCGCGTGCTCGACTCCAAACTGTTCGACCCGGTGCGAAACGACCCCCGGTTCCGGGCCGCGATCGCACGCATTCGCGAGCAAATCCACCGGCGCGTCTTCACGCAATGAGGCGTTGGGTCCCTGCGTTGAGCCTCGCCGCGGCGGCCTGCGGCGGGGTGGCATCCGGCTCCAAACCGATTCCCCCGGTGGAGCCCGTCCAAGTCGAGACTACCCTCTACTTGATCGGTGACGCCGGCGCTCCCGCGCTCAGGAACGAGCCGGTGCTGCGAGCCCTGTCGGCCGATCTCGCGAAGGCGCCCGGCGAGCGCGTCATCGTCTATCTGGGCGACAACGTCTATCCCCGCGGCATCCCAGACACCGGCGCACCGGGGCGGTTGGAGGCGATCCGGCGCCTGGACGCCCAGGTTGACGTCGCGCGGGAGGCCGGGGTGCAGGCGATCTTCGTTCCCGGTAACCACGACTGGGCGCGCATGGGAGCCGACGGCTGGAACTCGATCCGGCGCCAGGCGCGCCGGATCGCGGAGCGCGGCGGGCGCAAGGAGATCCGTATGCTCCCGCAAGGCGGTTGTCCGGGCCCGGCGGTGGTGGACGTGGGACAGCGGCTCCGACTCATCGCGCTCGACACCCAATGGTGGCTGCACGCCGGCCCCAAGCCGGTCGACCCCACGTCGGACTGCCGGGCCGACAAGGAGTCCGAGGTCACCGATTCGCTCCGGGCCGACCTCGAGGCCGCCGACACCAGCCGCCGGGTCGTGATGCTCGCGCACCATCCGCTGGCGTCCGGAGGGGAGCACGGCGGCTATTTTGGCACGCGAGACTACTTTTTCCCCCTCCGCCACGTGTCCAGCTGGCTCTGGATCCCGCTGCCCGGCCTCGGGGCCATCTATCCGGAAGCCCGGGCAAGCGGTATCTCAAGTCAGGACATACCTGGTGGATCGAACAAGCGGATGCGGGACGCGCTGGAAGGGGCCATGCTGCGGCCCAAGCCTCTGGTGTGGGCGAACGGGCACGACCACAATCTTCAAGTGCTCGCCGGGCGCACCGCCAAACATCTGCTCGTCAGCGGGTCCGGGATCTTCGGACACGGCAGCCGCGTGGTGCAACTCAGCAGCACCCGGTTCGCGTCTGCGGCGGCGGGCTACATGCGATTGGACATTCTGAAAGACGGCCGCGTGCGGCTCGCCGTGACCGAGGTGGACCGCGAAGCGCAAACCAGGGAGGCATATTCGAGGTGGCTCGATTGAACGCGAACGAACCGAATCGGGGGTGGAAGATGCGGGCGCAACTCCTCGCGGCGCTCGTGACGGCCGCTGCCGCGCCACTTCTGGCGCAAGACGTCCCCCCGGCCGAAAGGGCGACGGCGCTCACGCCGGGCAGCACGGTCACCATCACACCCGGCAGCCGCTATCGCGCAGGGTGGTTGCACCGCGCGTTCTTCGGCGACCACTATCGCGATCTCTGGGCCACTCCGATCCGGGTCGAAGTCCTCGACCTGTCGACGTTCCGCGGCGGGCTCACGCCTACCAAGAAGGGCGGGGGCAAGCAAACCAACTCGCTGCGCTTCAAGAGCAAGGACGGGCGGGAATATGCCTTCCGGTCGGTAGACAAAGATCCGTCGCCGCTCCTTCCGGAAGACCTCCGCGAGACGCTGGTGGAGAACATCTTCCAGGACCAGATCAGCGCGTCCCATCCCGCCGGCGCCCTCGTGGTTCCGCCGCTGCTCGATGCCGTGGGGGTGCGAGCCGCCGCCCCCCGCCTGGTCGTGATGCCGAACGATCCCGCGCTGGGCGAGTTCCGACAGGAGTTCGCCGGGATGCTGGGCACGCTGGAGCAGCGCGCCACGGAAAGCGAGGACGGCGAACCGGGATTCGAGGGCGCGGTGGACGTCAAGGACACTGAGGAGCTGTTCGAGAAGCTGGACAAGAACGCAGACGAGCGGCTCGATACCCGCGCGTTCCTGGCCGCGCGCCTCATGGATCTCTTCCTGGGTGACTGGGACCGGCACGTGGACCAGTGGAAGTGGATCCAGCTCGACAAGAAGGGGCAGTACATACCGATCCCCTACGATCGCGACCAGGCGT